>NZ_ASSI01000032.1:0-56045 GCF_000466765.1 Burkholderia sp. AU4i
CTCGACGAACCGACCAACCACCTCGACGCGCCGGGCCGCGCGTGGCTGCGCGCGGCGCTCGACGGCTGGCGCGGCGGCCTCGTCATCGTGAGCCACGACCGTGCGCTGCTCGCCGACGTACAGCGCATCGTCGAGCTGACGCCACAAGGCGTGCGTTCGTACGGCGGCAACTACGCGTTCTACCGCGCGCAGCGCGACGCGGATCAGGATGCCGCGCAAGCGGCGCTCGACAACGCGCGTGCCGAACGCGGGCGCGCAAGGCGCAGGCTCGAACAGGAACACGACACGATCCAGCGCCACGCGGCCGCGTCGCTGCGCGATGCGAAGACGGCCAACCTGTCGTCGGGAGCGAAACAAAGCCGCAAGGGCGCGGCGCGCAACATCATGGGGCAGGTGCGGCGCCACCAGCACGACGTCAAGGCGACGCTCGACGAACGCGTGCAGCAGGCGGCCGCACGCGTCGAAGCCGATGCGCCCGTGCTGGTGTCGCTGCCGGGCACCGAGGTCAGCGCACGCCGCCAGCTGTTCACGCTCGAACGCGCGCGACTGCCGTGGGGCATCGCCGGCATCGCCGATGCGATCACGTGGTCGGCGAGCGGCCCCGTGCGCATCGCGCTGACGGGCCCGAACGGCTGCGGCAAATCGACATTGCTGAGAATGCTCGCGGGTGAACTCACGCCGCGTTCAGGAGCCTGCACGACGCACGTGAGCGCCGCGTATCTCGACCAGCGGCTCGCGCTGCTCGATCCGGAACGCTCGATCGTCGAACAACTTGGGCTGCTCGATACGCCGCTCGCCGAGGGCGAACTGCGCAGCCGGCTCGCGCTGCTGCAGCTCGATGCGGCGCGCGCGACGCAGCCGGCGCGTCAGCTGAGCGGCGGCGAACGGCTGAAGGCCGCGCTCGCATGCGCGTTGTGGCGCGGCACGCCCGCGCAACTGCTGCTGCTCGACGAGCCGACCAACCACCTCGATCTCGAATCGGTGCGTGCGATCGAAGCCGCACTGGCCGGCTTCCCCGGTGCGATCGTGGTCGCCTCGCACGACACCGCGTTTCTCGCGGCGCTCGACCCGACGCACACGATGCAGTGGCATCGCGACGGGTGGCGCTACGAACCCGTCGCATGAGGAGAACGAAGCGGTGTCAGCCGGCGGTGCGGAACCGCAGCACGCCGTCGTCCCCCTGCTCGCGCACGAGCTCGCCCGCGAGCCACAGCAGGTTCAGGTGCGCGAGCGCCTCGCCGAGCGCGAACGTCATCTGGTGGATGTCGAGTTCGCGGCGGCGGAACATGATCGGCACGATGTCGGCCGCGCTCATCGGCTTTTCCGCGCATGCGACGCGCACTTCGGCCAGGCGCGCGTCATGGTGTTCGCGCAGTTGCGCGATGCGCGTGCGCACGCCGCGGAACGGCTTGCCGTGCGACGGCAGCACCAGCGTATCGGGCGCCATCGTCTCGTAACGGCCGAGCGACTGCAGGTACAGCGCGAGCGGATTCGCCTCCGGTTCGAGGTCGAACACGGATACGTTCGTCGAGATGCGCGGCAGCACCATGTCGCCGGAAATCAGCACGCCGTCCGCTTCGCTATGCAGCGCGCAATGTTCAGGCGAATGGCCGAAGCCGGTCACGACGCGCCACGTGCGCGCGCCGATCGTCACCGCATCGCCTTCACGCAGGCGCCGGTAGCGCGGCGGCACGGCCGGCACGAGATCCGAGTAGTAGTGGCGACGGTTGCGCAGCTTGTCGAGCGCGGCCGGATCAGTGAGCCCGTGGCGCGCGAAATGATCGGCGGCCGCCGCGCCACCCGCGTTCGAGCCGTTGCCGGCCGCCATCAGGCAGCCGAACATGTACTCGCCGAGCGTCATCCACAGCCGCACGTTCCAGCGGCCCTTGTCGCCGCCTTCGCACAGCCAGTTCGCGAGGCCGAAGTGATCGGGGTGGCAGTGCGTGACGAGCACCCGCAGCACGGGCAGGCCGTCGAGATGCGTGTCGAAGATCTGCTCCCAGTGCGTGCGGATCGCCTCCGACGAGATCCCGCAATCGACGATCGTCCAGCCGGCCTGCCCGTCGATCTCGTCGCGCAGCAGCCAGAGGTTGATGTGATCGAGCGAGAACGGCAGCGGCATGCGCAGCCAGCGCACGCCGGGCGCGACCTCGAACGTGTCGCCCGCGGCGGGCAGCGTGTCGGCGAAGGGGTAGTCGAGTTGGTGTTCCAGTGCGTTCATCGGTGGGGCGTCTCGTCGTTATCGGTGCGAATGCGCGCCGGCGGCAGGCCGCGGCGGGCGTCGCGTCGATTCTATCGCCGTCGCGCTCGACGCGTGCCCGGCGGCCCGCCTGCCGGTCAAAAAAAGTTCGTGCCAGAATCGGTTCCGTACCCGTATCTTTACGCGAAGATGCACCGAACGGCACGCAACGGCGAACAACGCGCCGATTGAGGGCCGTGGGCGCGTCCCCCCGAAAGTCATTGAAACGCCGACTTGGGCGCTAAAATGGCGAGTGCTTACAGCCCCTCCCGAACGAGCCTGCACGCAATGAATCACTTCCCCAAACTGCTGTCTTCGCAGATCGGTTTCGACGTCGCGCAGACGATGCTCGAAAACTTCGACCGCCACTACCGGATCTTCCGCGACGCGGCCGTCGAAGCGAAGACGCTGTTCGAGCAAGGCGACTGGCACGGGCTGCAGCGGCTCGCGCGGGAGCGGATCACGTCGTACGACGATCGCGTGAAGGAATGCGTCGAGGTGCTGGAAGACGAATACGACGCGGAAAACATCGACGACGAAGTGTGGCAGCAGATCAAGCTGCACTACATCGGCCTGCTCACGTCGCACCGCCAGCCCGAGTGCGCGGAGACGTTTTTCAATTCGGTGTGCTGCAAGATCCTGCACCGCTCGTACTTCAGCAACGATTTCATCTTCGTGCGCCCGGCGATCTCGACCGAGTATCTCGAGAACGACGAGCCGGCCGCGAAGCCGACCTACCGCGCGTACTATCCGGGCACCGACGGGCTCGAGGCCACCCTCGAGCGCATCGTCACGAACTTCCAGCTCGAGCCGGCGTTCGACGATCTCCCGCGCGACATCGGCTGCGTGATGCAGGCGATCCACGACGAATTCGGCCACTTCGACGAAGCGCCGAATTTCCAGATCCACGTGCTGTCGTCGCTGTTCTTCCGCAACAAGAGCGCGTACATCGTCGGCCGCATCATCAACGCCGACCGCGTGCTGCCGTTCGCGGTGCCGATCCGCCACGTGCGTCCGGGCGTGCTCTCGCTCGACACCGTGCTGCTGCGCCGCGACCAGCTGATGATCATCTTCGGCTTCTCGCACTCGTATTTCCTCGTCGACATGGGCGTGCCGTCCGCGTACGTCGACTTCCTGTGCACGATCATGCCCGGCAAGCCGAAGGCCGAGATCTACACGTCGGTCGGCCTGCAGAAGCAGGGCAAGAACCTGTTCTATCGCGACCTGCTGCACCATCTGTCGCATTCGAGCGACCGCTTCATCATCGCGCCCGGGATCAAGGGCCTCGTGATGCTCGTGTTCACGCTGCCGTCGTTCCCGTACGTGTTCAAGATCATCAAGGATCACTTCCCCCCGCCGAAGGAAACGACGCGTGCGCAGATCATGGAGAAGTACCAGCTCGTGAAGCGCCACGACCGCCTCGGGCGGATGGCCGATACGCTCGAGTATTCGAGCGTCGCGCTGCCGCTCGCGCGGCTCGACCACGCGCTCGTGCGCGAGCTGGAAAAGGAAGTGCCGTCGCTGCTCGAATACGAGGACGACAATCTCGTGATCAAGCACCTGTACATCGAGCGCCGGATGACGCCGCTGAACCTGTACCTGCAGAACGGCACCGATACCGACGTCGAGCACGGCGTGAAGGAGTACGGCAACGCGGTGAAGGAGCTGATGAAGGCGAACATCTTCCCCGGCGACATGCTGTACAAGAACTTCGGCGTCACGCGCCATGGCCGCGTCGTGTTCTACGACTACGACGAGATCGAGTATCTGACCGACTGCAACGTGCGCCGCGTGCCGCCGCCGCGCAACGAGGAAGACGAGCTGTCCGGCGAACCGTGGTATACCGTCGGCCCGCACGACATCTTCCCGGAGACCTACGGGCCGTTCCTGCTCGGCGACCCGCGCGTGCGCGACGTCTTCATGAAGCATCACGCGGACTTTTTCGATCCCGCGCTGTGGCAGGCCAGCAAGGACAAGCTGCTGCAGGGTGAATTGCCCGATTTTTATCCCTACGACGCATCGCTGCGCTTCAGCGTGCGCTACCCCGACCGCTTCGGCGCGACGGACCAGAACGACGGCGAAGGCGACGCGCAGCGCGCCGCCTGACGCCGGTTGCACCGAACCCGATACCGTACCGACCCGATTTCCGTCAACGGAAGCCACACCGATGAACACCCAAGACAATCCGCTTTCCCACCTGTTCGACAACAACGATGCGTGGGTCAAACGCAAGCTCGAGGACGATCCGCAGTTCTTCGCGCGTCTCGCCGACCAGCAGGCGCCGGAATACCTGTGGATCGGCTGCTCGGATTCGCGCGTGCCCGCGAACCAGATCATCGGCCTGCCGCCGGGCGAAGTGTTCGTCCATCGCAACATCGCGAACGTGGTCGTGCACAGCGACCTGAACTGCCTGTCGGTGATCCAGTTCGCGGTCGACATCCTGCGCGTGAAGCACATCATGGTCGTCGGCCACTACGGCTGCTCGGGCGTGAATGCCGCGCTGCTCAACCGCCGCGTCGGCCTCGCCGACAACTGGCTGCATCACGTGCAGGACGTGCGCGAGCGCCACGCGGCGCTGCTCGAGGACTGGCCGGTCGGCGAAGCGCGCTATCGCCGCCTGATCGAGCTGAACGCGATCGAGCAGGTCGTCAACGTCTGCCGCACGACGATCGTCAACGACGCGTGGGCCCGCGGCCAGTCGCTCACCGTGCACGGGCTCGTGTACGGCGTGCACGACGGCCGGATGCGCAACCTCGGGATGGCCGTGTCGAACTTCGACGCGCTCGACGAGACCTACAAGCGCTGCGTGGCCGCGCTCACCGCCGGCGGCAACCATGCGCCGGACAACGACATGATCGCGGCGGACGCCGCGCGGCGGCTCGAAGGCGTCGCGCAGGCGGTGGCCGACACGCTGAAGCCGTGCGACGACGCGAAGTAACGCGCAAGCCGCCGGGCGGCCGACGCCGCGCGGCCGCGATGCGCATCGAACGGATCTGACACCGGTACCGCCAGGGCGGCGCCAAGCAAAGGAGCGACGGGCATGAAAACCGCATTGATCGTCGGTGCATCGCGCGGCCTCGGCCGCGAATTCGTCCGGCAATACCGGCGCGACGGCTGGAACGTGATCGCCACCGCGCGCGACGACGCCTCGCTCGACGCGCTGCGCGCGCTCGGCGCGCAAGCACATGCGCTCGACATCACGCAGCCCGAGCAGATCGCGGCGCTCGGCTGGAAGCTCGACGGCGAGCGGCTCGATGCGGCCGTGATGGTGTCGGGCGTCTACGGGCCGCGCACCGAGGGCGTCGAGACGATCACCGCCGAGGATTTCGATGCGGTGATGCATACGAACGTGCGCGGGCCGATGCAGCTGCTGCCGATCCTGCTGCCGCTCGTCGAGGACGCACGCGGCGTGCTCGCCGTCGTGTCGAGCCGGATGGGCAGCATCGCCGAGGCGACCGGCACGACCGGCTGGCTGTACCGCGCGAGCAAGGCCGCGCTGAACGACGTGCTGCGCATCGCGTCGCTGCAGACGCGCCACGCCGCGTGCATCTCGCTCCATCCCGGCTGGGTGCGCACCGACATGGGCGGCGCGCAGGCCGCGATCGATCCGGAAACCAGCGTGACCGGCATGCGCCGCGTGATCGCCGAATCCGGCGCGGACGTGTCGCAGGCAAACGGCCGTTTCTTCCAGTACGACGGCATCGAGCTGAGCTGGTAGTCAGCCGGTGGTCAACCGGTAGTCAGCCGACAACCAGACGTCGTTAATTCCCGTTTCGCATGATTTTGAACCGACCTGACGCGTGCCCGTGCGGCGGCGCGTCCCCCGCTCCCGCCGGCAAAGCGCCGGCGCCCCGCTACGCGGCCTGCTGCGGCCGCTTCATCGACGGCGGCGAAGCCGCGCCGAACGCACTCGAGTTGATGCGTTCGCGGTACAGCGCGTACGTGCTCGGCGCGACCGGCTACCTGCGCGCGACGTGGGCCGCGCGCACCTGCCCGCCCGATCTCGACACCGACCCCGAGGCACCCGACGCGCCGAGCTGGCTCGGCCTCACGGTCAAACGCCACGCGCCCCTCGACGAACGGCACGCGGAGGTCGAGTTCGTGGCCCGCTACAAGATCGGCGGACGCGCTTACCGGCTCCACGAGACGAGCCGTTTCGAGCGCGACGAGCACGGTTTCTGGCGTTACGTCGACGGCGAAGTAAGTGAACGTTGACAAATAGTTGCTGTGTCAGACGCCGGGTAATTCCCGCATTGCACAACCTGAATTTGTCGGGCTAGGATGGCCCTCAGATCAGTCATGTTGCATGGCAGGGCTTACGAATGGCGTTCAGCAAGGTATTGGTGGGATGGATGGCGGCCTGCGCGCTGTCGGCCGCTCAGGCCGGTACGCTGTCGAACGCCAATACGGGGACGGGCGCCGGCGCCAGCGGGTCGCTCGCCCATGCCGAACGCTTCGACTACGGCGATTCGAACCTGCCGCAGGTCGCCGCCGACCTGAACGAACAGATCCTCCGCATTCCGGCCGACGCATCGGGCACCGTCACGCTCGAGGCGACGCTCTTCAAGCCGAACGGCCCCGGCCCGTTCCCGCTCGTCGTCTTCAACCACGGCAAGAACACCGGCGATCTCCATCTGCAGCCGCGCAGCCGGCCGCTCGCGTTCGCGCGCGAATTCGTGCGCCGCGGTTATGCGGTGATCGCGCCGAACCGCCAGGGCTTCGCGGGCTCGGACGGCACGTACCAGCAGGAAGGCTGCAACGTCGGCAAGAACGGCCTCGCGCAAGCGGCCGACGTCGACGCGACGCTGCGCTACATGTCGCGCCAGCCGTATGTCGATGCGTCGCGCATCGTCGTCGCCGGCACGTCGCACGGCGGCCTCGTATCGGTCGCGTACGGCACCGAAGCCGCACCGGGCGTGCGCGGCATCATCAACTTCTCCGGCGGGCTGCGCCAGGACCTCTGCGACGGCTGGCAGCGCAACCTCGTCGACGCGTTCGACCAGTACGGCGCGCATACGGCCGTGCGGTCGCTGTGGCTGTACGGCGACAACGATTCGGTGTGGACGCCCGGGCTCGTCGCGCAGATGCACGACGCGTACGTATCGCACGGCACGCAGGCCCAGTTCATCGATTTCGGCCGCTACAAGGACGACGCGCACCGGCTGATCGTCGATCGCGACGGCGTGCCCGTGTGGTGGCCAGCCGTCAACGCGTTCCTCGCGCAGCTGAACCTGCCGACCTCGGTGCGCTACGCGGTCGCGAACCCGCACGAGCCGAAAGCCACCGGCTACGCGTCGATCGACGCGGTCAACGCGGTGCCGTATGTCGACGAAGCCGGCCGTGAAGGTTATCGCCGCTTCCTGAACCAGCATCCGAGCCGCGCGTTCGCGGTGTCGTCGGAAGGCGCATGGTCGTGGGCCGAAGGCGGCGACGACCCGATGGCGCTCGCGCTCGACAACTGCGCGAAGCAGGGCGCGGGCGCGTGCCGGCTGTATGCGGTCAACGACCGGGTCGTGTGGAACACGAACACGCAGACGGCCGACGGCGGCGACACCAATACCACGCGCGATATCGATACGCGCGCGCTGGCTTCGCGCTGACGGGCGGCGGCCTTCGCCGCCCCGTTTCGTTTTTCCTTCCCCCGTTTTTCATCACTTCGCGCACGCGCTGCATGCAGCGTTTGCATCGGATCCCGCGTACGCCGTTCGCATCGTGTGCCGGCCCGAGCGCGCCGCCTCATCGCGCGATGCTCGCGCGCCCCTCGTCACCGCTTTCAGTCATTCACGTTCCGGCCGCGTTGGGGCCACAACACCCCGCCCGATTCGCCCCTTCGCCCCCCATTTTTCACGCTGCCGCACCGCCCCCCCTCCGATTTTTTTCAGTTGGGGGGTCTCACTCGAACGTCGTCATCTGCGGTCATTTCCGGACTTCTGAACCGTACCGTCCCGAGCCGCTCCGATCTGCGCCGAACTCCCGTCCAGCAAGGCTTCGCGGCCTTTGTAACCGGTAGTGCAACCCGTCGCGGAACACGCTAATCTCAGCGCGTTTCGTTGTCCCGTTGTCCCGCCGCGCGGCATCCCATCGATGCCGCGCGGCCGCTTTACCCCCCGGAGCCGCCTTGAGTACGCCAGCCACCGACGACTGGGTCGCGCGCAGCCTGCGCGCGGTCTGGCATCCCTGCACCCAGATGAAGCACCACGAGCGCCTGCCGCTCATCCCCGTCGCGCGTGGCGCGGGCGTGTGGCTGTACGACCGTGACGGCCGCCGCTATTTCGACGCGATCAGCTCGTGGTGGGTCAACCTGTTCGGCCATGCGAACCCGGACATCAACGCGGCGCTGAAGGACCAGCTCGACACGCTCGAGCACGCGATGCTCGCCGGCTGCACGCACGAGCCCGCGATCGAGCTTGCGGAGCGGCTGCACGCGCTCACCGCGCGCACGCTCGGCCATGCGTTCTTCGCGTCGGACGGCGCGTCGGCCGTCGAGATCGCGCTGAAGATGAGCTTCCACGCGTGGCGCAACCGCGGCCGCGCGAACAAGCAGGAATTCGTCTGCGTAGCGAACAGCTATCACGGCGAAACGATCGGCGCGCTCGGCGTGACCGACGTCGCGCTGTTCAAGGACGCGTACGATCCGCTGATCCGCCATGCGCACGTCGTCGCGTCGCCCGACGCGCGCGGCGCGCTGCCGGGCGAGACGGCCGCCGACGTCGCGGGCCGCGCGCTCGCGGACGTGCGGCGCCTGTTCGCCGAACGCGGCGACCGGATCGCCGCGCTGATCGTCGAGCCGCTCGTGCAGTGCGCGGCCGGCATGGCGATGCACGATCCGTCGTACGTGCGCGGGCTGCGCGCGCTGTGCGACGAATTCGGCGTGCACCTGATCGCCGACGAGATCGCGGTCGGCTGCGGCCGCACGGGCACCTTCTTCGCGTGCGAGCAGGCCGGCGTCTGGCCCGACTTCCTGTGCCTGTCGAAAGGCATCAGCGGCGGGTACCTGCCGCTGTCGCTCGTGCTCACGCGCGACGACGTGTTCGCCGCGTTCTACGACGACGACACGACGCGCGGCTTCCTGCACTCGCATTCGTACACCGGCAACCCGCTCGCGTGCCGCGCGGCGGTCGCGACGCTCGACCTCTTCGCACGCGACGACGTGCTCGCGGCGAACGCGCGCAAGTCGGCCACGCTCCGTGCCGCGCTCGCGCCGCTCGACGCACATCCGCAGGTACGCCACCTGCGCGAGCGCGGCACGCTGTTCGCGTTCGACGTCGCGCTCGACGGCGACGCGGCGCGCGGCTTCTCGCGGCGCTTCTTCGAACGCGCGCTGGAACGCGAGCTGCTGCTGCGCCCGATCGGCACGACCGTGTACCTGATGCCGCCGTACGTGATGAGCGACGACGACATCACATGGCTCGCGCAACGCACGCGCGATACGCTCGACGCCACGCTCGCGGAGATCGCACGATGACACACCCGCTGCTCGACGCGCTGCAACGCGGCCTCGCCGATCTCGACACCCAGGGGCTGCGCCGCGTGCGCCGCACCGCCGACACCGCGTGCGATGCGCGCATGACCGTCGACGGCCGCGAGATCGTCGGCTTCGCCAGCAACGACTATCTCGGCCTCGCCGCGCATCCGGCGCTCGTCGCCGCATTCGCCGAAGGCGCGCAGCGCTACGGCGCCGGCAGCGGCGGCTCGCACCTGCTCGGTGGCCATTCGCGCGCGCACGCGACGCTCGAAGAGGAACTCGCGGCCTTCTCGGGCGGCTTCTCCGACGCGCCGCGCGCGCTGTACTTCAGCACCGGCTACATGGCGAACCTCGCCGCGATGACGGCGCTCACCGGCAAGCGCGCAACCCTCTTCTCCGACGCGCTGAACCACGCATCGCTGATCGACGGCATGCGGCTGTCGCGCGCGAACGTACAGGTCTATCCGCATGCGGACACGGCCGCGCTCGCCGCGCTGCTCGACGCATCGGATGCCGAAACGAAGCTGATCGTCAGCGACACCGTGTTCAGCATGGACGGCGACATCGCGCCGCTCGCCGAACTCGTCGCGCTGGCCGAGCGCCATGGCGCGTGGCTCGTCGTCGACGACGCACACGGCTTCGGCGTGCTCGGCCCGCAGGGCCGCGGCGCGCTCGCGGCCGCCGCGCTGCGGTCGCCGCATCTCGTGTACGTCGGCACGCTCGGCAAGGCCGCCGGCGTCGCGGGCGCATTCGTGATCGCGCACGAGACCGTGATCGAATGGATGATCCAGCGCGCGCGCAGCTACATCTTCACGACGGCCGCGCCGCCGGCCGTCGCGCACGCGGTATCGGCAAGCCTGAAGGTGATCGCGGGCGACGAAGGCGATGCGCGGCGCGCGCATCTCGCCGCGCTGATCGAACGCACGCGCGCGCTGCTGCGCAATACGCGCTGGGAGCCGGTCGATTCGCACACGGCCGTACAGCCGCTCGTGATCGGCAGCAACGACGCGACGCTCGCGGCGATGCGCGCGCTCGACGCGCACGGCCTGTGGGTGCCCGCGATCCGGCCGCCGACGGTGCCCGTCGGCACGTCGCGGCTGCGCGTGTCGCTGTCGGCCGCGCATTCGTTCGACGATCTCGCGCGACTCGAAGCCGCGCTGGTCGAAGCCAGCGACGGGGCCGCAGCCTCCGCTGACGCGGCCCCGCGGGAGACGGAACCGCCCCCACGCTCACTTCGTGAGCTGCCCCCCGAGGGGGCTGCAGCCTCCCTTGGGGCGGCCCGGCGGGAGACTGCGGCATGACCGCCCCGCTCTCGCTTTTCGTCACGGGCACCGACACCGAAATCGGCAAGACCTTCGTGTCGGCCGCGATGCTGCACGGCTTCGCGCGGCACGGCCTGCGTGCAGCCGCGCTGAAACCCGTCGCGGCCGGCGCATATGAACGCGACGGCGTGTGGCGCAACGAGGACGCCGACCAGCTCGACGCGGCCGCGAACGTCGTGCTGCCGCCCGAGCTGCGCACGCCGTTCCTGCTGAAGGCACCGGCCGCGCCGCATATCGTCGCCGCGCGGGAAGGCGTGACGCTCGACATCGACACGATCGTCGCGTGCCATCGCGAAGCGCTGACGCGCGCGGATATCGTCGTCGTCGAAGGCGCCGGCGGCTTCCGCGTGCCGATGAACGACACGCAGGACATGGCCGATCTCGCGGTCGCGCTCGGCGTGCCGGTCGTGCTCGTCGTCGGCGTGCGGCTCGGCTGCATCAGCCATGCGCTGCTCACCGCCGACGCGATTCGCCAACGCGGCCTCAAGCTCGCCGGCTGGGTCGCGAACCACGTCGACCCGGCGATGTCGTTCCCCGACGAGAACGTCGCGACGATGCGCGACTGGCTCGCCCGCGAGCACGGCGCGCCGCTGCTCGGCCGCATTCCGCACATGAACCCGGCCGCCCCCGAATCCGCCGCGGCGATGCTCGACATCGCCGCGCTCGTCGATACGCTGCGCGCCGCGCGGCATTGACCCGACAGAAACAGATCCCCGATCCCTCATCCCCGACCAGGACAGGAAAACGATATGACCCAAGCCCAGACCGCCGCCACCGTGCAACCCGACGCGATTCCCGTGGCCGCTCCGGCCTCGCAACGCTGGCGCGTCGCCGACGTCGTCGCGCTGTTCGAGCTGCCGTTCAACGACCTGATCTTCCGCGCGCAGCAGGTGCACCGCGAGCACTTCGACGCGAACGCGGTGCAGCTGTCGACGCTGCTGTCGATCAAGACGGGCGGCTGCGAGGAAGATTGCGGCTACTGCTCGCAGTCGTCGCACCACGACACGGGCCTGAAGGCCGAGAAGCTGATGGACGTCGACGCGGTGCTGGATGCCGCACGCGCGGCGAAGGCGAACGGCGCGAGCCGCTTCTGCATGGGCGCCGCGTGGCGCAACCCGAAGGAGCGCCACATGCCGGCGCTGACCGAGATGGTGCGCGGCGTGAAGGAACTCGGCCTCGAGACCTGCATGACGCTCGGCATGCTGGAAGACGAGCAGGCGCAGGAACTCGCGAATGCGGGCCTCGACTACTACAACCACAACCTCGACACGTCGCCGGAGTTCTACGGCCAGGTGATCTCGACGCGTACCTACCAGGATCGCCTCGACACGCTCGACCGCGTGCGCGACGCCGGCATCAACGTGTGCTGCGGCGGCATCATCGGGATGGGCGAATCGCGCCGCGAACGCGCGGGCCTGATCTCGCAGCTCGCGAACCTGAACCCGTATCCGGATTCGGTGCCGATCAACAACCTCGTCGCGATCGAAGGCACGCCGCTCGAAGGCACCGCGCCGCTCGATCCGTTCGAATTCGTGCGCACGATCGCGGTCGCGCGGATCACCATGCCGAAGGCCGTCGTGCGCCTGTCGGCCGGACGCGAACAGCTCGACGACGGGCTGCAGGCGATGTGCTTCCTGGCCGGCGCGAACTCGATGTTCTACGGCGACCAGCTGCTGACGACGAGCAACCCGCAGTCGCAGAAGGATCGCGCGCTGTTCGAGCGCCTCGGCATCCGCGCGAGCGACGCGGACGCGATGTCGGCGAACGCGTAAGCGGAGCGGCCGTCGGGCCGGATCTGCAAACGGAAAAGCCGGGGCACGCCCCGGCTTTTCCGTATCCGGCCCCGTCGTTCATGCCGCGCCGCCGAGCGCGCGCGGCTCCATGAACGTGTGCCGGAAATAATCGCGCACCGCGTGCATCGCGGGGCTCAACTCGATGTCCTTGCGCCACGCCAGACCGACGCTCATCGGCGGCACCGCATCGCGCAGCACGATCGTCTCGATGCGCCGCCCTTCGAGCGACCACGGCCGATACACCATGTCGGACAGGATCGCGACGCCGCTGCCGTTCGCGACCATGCTGCGGACCGCCTCGACCGACGACGTGCGCAGGATCACGTTCGGCCGGTACGGCGTCTCGTTCCAGTAACGCAGCGCCGTCTGCCCCGCCTCGTCGACCGTCAGCATCACGAACGGCTCGCGCGCGACCTCCGCGAACGTGACGCTCTCGTGCCTGAGCAGCGGATGATGCGCGCCGACCCACAGCCGCCGCACCGAGTGAATCACCGGCTCCAGCACGAGCGCCGGATTCGACACGTTCGACGTGAGCAGCACGGCCATGTCGTAGCGGCCCGCGATCAGCCCTTCCTCGATCGACTCGCGGTTCAGCTCGTGCAGGTGGATCGTCAGCCGCGGATACAGCGTGTTCAGGCGCAGCACGTGGTGCGGCAGGAAATAGCCGAGCACCGTGTAGCTCGCGGCGATCGCGAGCGTGCCGGTCAGCGTGCTTTCGAGGTTCGGAATCCGCATCGCCTCGTCGACCGACGACAGGATCGTGTACGCGTGATTCAGGAAGCGCCGCCCCGTGTCGGTGAGCGTCACACCCGACGGCGTGCGCACGAACAGTTGCGTGCCGAGGCTGTCCTCCAGTTCCCTGATCGCGCTCGTCACGGCCGACTGCGAAATCGTGAGCTGGATCGCGGCCTGCGAGATCTGGCCGAGCTCGGCGGTCGCGACGAAATACTTGAGCTGTCTGAGAGTGAGGGCCATGGTCGATGAGAAAACAGATGGGCACGCGACAAACATCATAACAACCGTGCCGAGCCCATGAACCCGACCTCGTGGAAACCCTGCCGCCCCAGCTTCGACGGCACCTGGCAGCCGTTTTCCGCGGTATCGAAAAAATCGATACGGTCGCATATAAAAATAGAACTTTTTTGACGCACCCCACGCGGCTAACCTGCGTTCAACACGGTTTCGGCATGCGCCACGACGCACGCGAACCGGAGAACCTGGAGGAGCACATCGTATGAGGAAGCACAGCGTCGACCTGAACTCCGACATGGGAGAAGGCTTCGGCCCGTGGACGATCGGCGACGGCGTCGACGAGCAGATCATGCCGCTGATCAGCTCGGCAAACATCGCCACCGGTTTTCACGCCGGCGATCCGAACATCATGGCGCGCACGGTGCAGCTCGCGCGCGACGCCGGCGTCGGCATCGGCGCGCACCCGGGCTTTCGCGATCTCGTCGGCTTCGGCCGCCGCACGATCGCCGAAACGCCGCAGGCGCTCGTCAACGACATCCTGTACCAGCTCGGCGCACTGCGCGAGTTCGCGCGCCTGAACGGCGTCAGCCTGCAGCACGTGAAGCCGCACGGCGCGCTCTACATGCATGCGGCAGGCAACGAAGCGTTCTCGCGGATGCTGGTCGAAACGCTGCAACGCGTCGATCCGGGCCTGTGGCTGTACTGCATGGAGGCGTCGGTCACATACCGCGTCGCCGTCGAGTACGGGCAGCCGGTCATTCGCGAGTTCTACGCGGACCGAGACTACGACCGCAGCGGCTCGATCGTGTTCACGCGCCGCGTCGGCCGCCTCGATCCGCGCCAGGTCGCCGACAAGGTGCTGCGCGCATGCATCGACGGCAAGGTGCGGACGATCGACGGCGACGACATCGACATCGATTTCGATTCGGTCTGCATCCACAGCGACACGCCGGGCGCGCTCGACCTCGTGCGCGAAACGCGCCACGCGCTGATCCGCGAAGGCATCCGGACCGCCGGGCCGCAACCGCTCGCCGCCCATCACTGATTCAAGGAGACACACGATGGCATTGCACGATATCGTCAGCCCGCTGCCGGGCACCTTCTACCGGCGTCCGTCGCCCGATGCGGACTACTACGTCGCGGTCGACGCGACGGTCGCCGCCGGCGCGGTGGTCGGCCTCGTCGAGGTGATGAAGCAGTTCACCGAGATCGAAACCGATGCGGCAGGGCGCGTGGTCGAGCTGCTCGTCGAGGACGGCGAGCCGGTCGACGCAGGCCAGGTGCTGATGCGGATCGAGGGGTGATGCGATGAATCCGGCAACCTCCTCCAGCGCGTTCTACCGGCCGTCGCGCATCCGCACCGTGCTGGTCGCGAACCGCGGCGAGATCGCGGTGCGCGTGATCCGTGCCGCGCGCGAGCTCGGCATGCGCGCGGTCGCCGTGGTCAGCGACGCGGACCGCGACAGCCTCGCCGCGCGCATGGCCGACGAAGCCGTCCACATCGGCTCGTCGCACGCGGCGAAGAGTTACCTGAATCCCGCCGCGATCCTCGACGCCGCGCGGCAGTGCGGCGCGGACGCGATCCATCCCGGCTACGGCTTCCTGTCCGAAAATGCCGCCTTCGCCGCGCAGGTCGAGGCGGCCGGCCTGATCTTCGTCGGCCCGGACTCGCAGGTGATCGCCACGATGGGCGACAAGGCCCGCGCACGCGAAACCGCGCGGCGCGCCAACGTGCCGACCGTGCCCGGCAGCGACGGTGTCGTGCAGTCGCTCGACGAGGCGCGGGACGTCGCCGCGCGCATCGGCTATCCGATCATGATCAAGGCGGCCGCCGGCGGCGGCGGGCGCGGCATCCGCGTTGCGCATGACGCCGCGCAGCTCGACGCCGAGCTGCCGCTCGCGCAGCGCGAGGCGCAGGCGGCGTTCGGCGACGGCGGCGTGTACCTCGAACGCTTCATCGCGCGGGCGCGCCACATCGAGGTGCAGGTACTCGGCGACGGCCGTCGCGTCGTCCACCTGTTCGAGCGCGAATGCTCGCTGCAGCGGCGCCGCCAGAAAATCCTCGAGGAAGCGCCGTCGCCTTCGCTCACGCCCGCGCAGCGCGACGCGCTGTGCGCGTCGGCCACGCGGCTCGCGCAAGCGGTCGGCTATCGCAGCGCGGGCACGCTCGAATACCTGTTCGACGACGCGCGCGGCGAGTTCTACTTCATCGAGATGAACACGCGCATCCAGGTCGAGCATCCGGTGACCGAGGCGATCACCGGCATCGATCTCGTGCGCGAGACGCTGCGCATCGCCGACGGCGAGCCGCTGCGCTTCGCGCAGCCGGACATCGCGATGCGCGGCGCGGCGCTCGAATGCCGGATCAACGCGGAAGATCCATTGCAGGACTTCCGCCCGAACCCCGGCCGGATCGACGCACTGGTGTGGCCGACCGGCCCCGGCGTGCGCGTCGATTCGCTGCTCTATCCGGGCTACGTCGTGCCGCCGTTCTACGATTCGCTGCTCGCGAAGCTGATCGTGCACGACGAGAGCCGTGCGGCCGCGCTGCAGCGCCTGGCCCGCGCGCTGGGCGAGCTGCACGTCGGCGGGCTGAAGACGACCGCGCCGCTGCACGTCGCGCTGCTCGCCGACGACGACGTGCGCGCCGGGCGCTATCACACGAATTTCCTCGAAGCGTGGGTGCCGCAATGGCGTGAGGCCGCAACAGCCGCCACGCAGCAACACGCAGCCGAACATGCGGACGCCGTGCGCGTCGGGGAGGCGATGTGACGACCCGTTATACCTTCGGCGGCGACGAATTCGTGTTCGTCGAAATCAGCGAATCGATGTCGCTCGACGCATTCTTCAAAGGCACGGCGATCACGCGTGAACTGCAGCGCCGCGCGGTGCCGGGCATCACCGAGATCTGTCCGGCGAATGCGTCCTACCAGGTACGCTACGACCCGGACGTGATCGAGCCCGATGCGCTCGTCGCGCTGTTGAAGACGATCGAGGCCGAAGTCGGCGACGCGCCACTCGAACTCGATACACGCATCGTCGAGGTGCCGGTGCTGTACAACGATCCATGGACGCACGAGACGCTGATGCGGTTTCGCGAACGCCACCAGGACCCGTCGTCGACCGATCTCGAATACGCGGCGCGCATCAACGGCAAGCGCGACGTCGATGCCTTCATCGCCGCGCACTCGGGGTCGCCGTGGTTCGTGTCGATGGTCGGCTTCGTCGCGGGCCTGCCGTTCATGTACCAGATGGTCGAGCGCGAACGCCAGCTCGAAGTGCCGAAATACCTGCGGCCGCGCACCGACACGCCGAAGCTCACCGTGGGCCACGGCGGCTGTTTCGGCTGCATCTACTCGGTGCGCGGCGCGGGCGGCTACCAGATGTTCGGCGTGACGCCGGCGCCGATCTTCGACCCCGCTCAGCGGCTCGACTACCTGCGCGAGTTCATGGTGTTCTTCCGGCCCGGCGACATCGTGAAATTCCAGCCGATCGATCGCCCGACCTACGACGCCGCGGTGGCCGACGTCGAGGCCGGCACCTTTTCCCTGCGCGTGCGCCCGGTGAAATTCTCGCTCGACGCATTCCTGCGCGATCCCGATGCGTACAACCGCTCTCTCGTCGAGGTGCTGCATGCAAGCTGACGCGCACAACCTGATCGAGGTCGTGAAACCCGGCCTCGCGACGTCGGTCCAGGACATGGGCCGGCAAGGCTACTACCACGTCGGCATCCCGCCGTCGGGCTCGCTCGACCAGTACGCATCGCGCGCGGCGAATCTGCTGGTCGGCAATCCCGAAGAAGCCGCCGTACTCGAATGCACGCTGCTCGGCCCCGAGCTGCTGTTCCATACGGATGCGCTGATCGCCGTCACCGGCGCCGAGATGACGCCGAAGATCGACGGCATCGGCCAGCGCTGCAACGTCGCGCTGCGGATCGGCGCAGGCAGCGTGCTGTCGTTCAATTACGTGAAGGCGGGCGCTCGCGCGTATCTCGCCGTCGCGGGCGGTATCGACGTGCCGGTCGTGCTCGGCAGCCGCTCGACCTACGCGCTCGGCGCGATCGGCGGCCACGCGGGCCGGCGCCTGCAGAAAGGCGACCGGTTGCCGCTCGGCGCCCCGGTCGGCACACCCCGCGAAGGGCGCGAGCTGCCGGCGGCCGTGAGCCGGCCGCTCGACAACCAGGTCGAGCTGCGGGTCCTGACGGGCCTGTACCACTACCGGCTCACCGACGATTCGGCGCGCACCTTCTTCGACGACGAATGGACGGTCGCGCCCGAAGCCGATCGCATCGGCTACCGCTACAAAAACGGCCGCGCGCTGCAGTTCCGGCCGCGCGAGCAGCCATTCGGCGCGGGCGCCGATCCGTCGAACATCGTCGACGCGTGCTACCCGATCGGCTCGATCCAGGTGCCGGCCGGGCTCGAGCCGATCATCCTGCACCGCGACGCGGTGTCGGGCGGCGGCTACGCGACGATCGGCACGGTCATCAGCGCCGACATGGACCTGATCGGCCAGATGCAGCCCAACCACCGCGCGCGGTTCGTGCGCGTGACGATGGCCGACGCGCTCGCCGCGCGCCGCGAGTACCAGCGGCGCCTCGCGCTGCTGCGCGCCGTGCTGCGGGACTGAGCACCGGGCGCCCGGTTCGCGTGCCGGGCGCCGTTCGTCGCCGCCCCCTTTTCGCTGTCCGTCTTCCGCCCGCCCGGCCGGGCGCCGCGCGGCGGGGACGCCTGCGCGCTGTTCCTGCCGAACCGGTTGCCCGCCCGACGTCGGGGCAACCCTGCGGATCGCCTGTGCCGCGGCCGAGACGTCGTTCGCAACTTCTGCGCATCAAGGAGCACGATCATGGCCAACCTGGCTCAGGCCCGTACCGACGAGGATCTCGACCTGTCGACGCTCGCCGTCCCCGACCACGCGCGCATGCCGCCCTTCTCGCTGACGATGGCGTGGTGGGCCGTGTGCAGCGCGGTGTTCTACATCGTCGTGGGCGCCACGCTCGCGCTCACCTACGGCGCGCGCAACGCGCTGATCGGGATGGCGCTGTCGGTCGTGTCGTACGGCCTCGTCAACACGATCATCAGCCGCTATGCGATCCGCACGGGACTCTCGGTCGCGCTGTTCTCGCGCGTGCTGTTCGGCAGCGCCGGCGCGGCGCTCGCGACACTGATCTTCTTCGCGACCGCGATCTACTACGCGGTGTTCGAGGGCTCGGTGATCGCGGTTGCTGCGCACCACCAGTTTCCGGCACTCGACTACAAATGGGCCGCGCTGCTCGTCGTCTGCTACAGCGTGCCGCTCGTGTTCGGCAGCGTGCAGCACTGGCTCGACAAGTTCAACGGCGTGCTGCTGCCGTTCTACCTGCTCGGGCTCCTCGCGGCGGTCGGGCTCGCGACGGCCGAATACGGCTACAACGCGGCGTGGCTCGATTTCGGGCCGGCCGGCAACGCGCCGGCCGGCGGCTGGTGGCACTGCTTCGTCTACTACATGGGCGTGTGGGTGCTGATGATGTTCACGTTCGACTACGCGCGCTTCGGCCGCAAGGAAGACGTGGGTTATCACGGCCGCTTCAACTTCGGGATGCCGTTTTACCTCGTCACGTTTCTCGTCAACGGCGCGGCCGGCATCTATCTCGTCAGCACGATTCCGGGGCTCGGTACGCTCTCCGAAGTATCGGTCGTGCTCGCGCTGCTGAAGCTGATGGGCGTGTGGGGATTGCTGTTCGTGTGGGTCACGCAATCCCGCATCAATACCGCGAACTACTACCTCGCGACCGTCAACATGCAGGCGTTCTTCCTGAAGGTGGCCGGCGTGCGTGCGCCGAAGTTCGTGTGGGCACTCGTGGTCGGTGCGGTCGTCTATGCGCTGATGATGGCGGACATCTTCTCGCGAATCCTGCAGGCGCTCGCGTACCAGGGCATCTTCGTCGTCGCGTGGGTCGGCGTCGCGCTCGCGCACATCCTGTCCGACCGGTACGGGCAACTCGTCGGCGACGACGTCGAATGCCGCGACGCCCATGTGCCGACCTTCAATCCGGGCGGGCTGACCGCATGGTTCGCCGGTGCGTTCACGGGACTCGCGCTGAACCAGGCGACGGGGTTCGCCGCGTCGCTGTCGGCGCCCGCGACGTTCGTCGTGTCGTGGGTCGTCTATCGCGCGCTGCTGGGCACCGCGAAACGTACCTGGTTCGTGCGCAATACGTGACGGGGTACGCATGCCGCCGCGGGCCGCGCGACCGTCTGCCGCGCGCTGGCGTGATTCGCCGCGCCGTGGCCGCCGCGGGCCACCGCGCGCGTCATACGTGCGACGCGGCCCCGTCGATGGTCGCGCGCACCTTCGCGACGAGCAGTTCGTCGACCGGTGCCAGCACCTCGCCGCGCGGCCGCACACCCGAGCCGAAATGCACCGCGCGCACGCCGGTCGCGCGGACGAAATCGCCGACCGCATCGACCGTGAGCCCCGAGCCGGCCAGTACCGTGCAGGTCGAGCCTGCGGTCTGCCGCACCAGCCGCGTGATCGTCGCGACCGCGTCGAGCACCGACGGATGGCCGCCCGACGTCAGCACCGACGTGACGGCCGGCACGCGCAGCAGCGCGTCGAACGCGGCGTTGAGATCGCGCGACACGTCGAACGCGCGGTGGAACGTCAGCGCGCGGCCGTCCGCCGCGGCCGCGATGCGGGCCAGCGCGCCCAGATCGACGTCGCCGCGCGCGTCGAGCGCGCCGAACACGACGCCGTTCGCACCGGCCGCGACGGCCGCGCGCACGTCGCGCTCGATCACGCGCAGGTCGTCGGCGTCGTAGACGAACGACCGGCTGTGCGGCCGCACGATCACGTTGACGGGAATCGGCACGGCGGCCACGACGGCTTCGATCAGACCGACGCTCGGCGTCAACCCGCCTTCGGTGATCGCGGTCACGAGCTCGAGGCGGTCGGCGCCCGCGCGGGCGGCGGCCTTCGCGTCGCCGACGGTCGTGGCGATCACTTCGAGGAGGATGGAAGAAGCGGCGTTTCGGCTCATGGGCGGCCCGCGAATCGTCAGGACAATTCGCGCATCCTAGCCGAGCCGCGCGACGGGCGCCAGCGTGACGGGCGCCCCGCCGTCAGCGGCGCCCGGTCAGTCCCGTCGTCAGTCCCGTCGCGAGTTCCGCCGTCAGCCGCGCCGCGCGAGCCACACGCCGACGAGCGCGGACAGGCCGGTCGCCACGGCGCCGGGCGCGAACCGGAACATCCGCGCGTTCACGTCAACGCCCTGCTGCTGCATCACGTCGACGATCCCCGGCGCCAGCAGGAGCGTCACCCAGCCGATCATCCCGAACGCGGTGGTCGCGGACGCGACGATCAGTGCGATGCCCGCGCCACGCGCGCGCGGCCGGAACGCGCCGGCGAACGCGCCCACGGCCAGGAACACGGCCGACAGCACGAACAACACGGCGACGAACACGAGCATCGCCCGCGTATGGCCGAGCTTCATGAACGCCATCATCTGCGCGGTGATCACGCACATGCCCGCGATCGTGAACAGCACGATCGCGAGCGCGTTGCGCACGACGCTCATGCGCTCGCCTGACGGAAATACGCGGTCGCGGGGCGCCGGAACAGCAGGTAGACGAACAGGGCGAACAGCAGGACGCCGGGGATCAGCACCGCGAACATCGACGCCGGCATGTTGACGAACGAGAACGCGAAACCGAACACGGCCGTCACGATGTAGGCCTTGCGCGACCATTCGCGGCCCTTGAGGATCGCGATGCCGATCACGACGTTCACGGCTTCGATGAGCACGCTGATGCCGAGCGTCGCCCAGACGGGCAGCAGGTAGTGCGACAGCAGCGCCTGGGTGGTCGGCATGCCGATCGTGAATGGCGTATAGATGCACGTGATCGCGTTGGTCACGATGATGATCCACGCGAGAATGGTCAGCGAAATCGGTCTTTTCATTGTGTTTTCCTTGTTATTCGCCGCCATGGTGGCCCCCGGGACGGCGCGCCCGCGGTCACGATGGCCGCGGTCGCGCCATTGTCGGGGAAGCGCGGGGCGAGCGCAACGGGCCGCCCGCACCGGCCCGGGTCACCCTGCGCGCCGCCTGCGATACGCGCGTCGCTAGCCGGCGTCCGCTTCGTCGTCGATCCAGTCGATATCGCCGCACAGCACGCGCTGCGTATCGCCGACGCGCACGGCCACCGACAGCGTCACGCACGGCTGCGCCTCGTTGATGGACAGGTACGGCCGCGTGACCTGCACCCGCCCCGGCTCGGCGATCGCCGAGCGGAAATACGGCCGGCGCAGCCAGTTCGCGCCCTGTGCGTCCGCCAGCGGCGAAAAGCGTGCCTCGGCGAGCGCGCGGTCGGCGCGCAGCACGACGTTGCGGCCCGACTGGCGGCCGTGCGCGTCGAGCAGGAAGCAGCGCGCGGCCGCGTCGAGCGCGAGGAAGTTCCAGCACACCTCGTCGAGCGGCTCGCCGGCCGCGAGGCGCTCGGCCGCGCGTTCGAATGCGCGCAGGTACGGCGCGAGCCGCTGCGCATCGCGCCGCTCGCGCGCCTCGGTCTGCTGGCGGAAACGCTCGGTCAGCTCGCCGATGCAGCCCGTCGCGGCCGCGCTGTCGGGCAGCCCCGGCGCCGGCCGGCCGAAGTAGTAGCCCTGCACGAAATCGGCCTCGCACGACAGCGCGATCTGCGCCTCGTGCTCGGTCTCGATCCCCTCGACGAGCACCAGCTTGCCGGCCTCGTGCAGCAGCGTCACGAGCCCGTGCAGGATCGCGGTGAGCCCGGTGCGGTGCGCCGCGTGCGACAGCATGATCCGGTCGAGCTTCACGATGTCCGGGTTCAGTTGCCAGATCCGCTCGAGATTCGAGTGGCCCGCGCCGAAATCGTCGAGCGCGATCAGGAAACCGTGCGTGCGAAATTCGCGCACGGCCTCGGCCAGCCGCTCGACGTCCTCCGCGCGCTGTTCGAGCACTTCGAGCACGATGCGGCGCGGCGGCATGCCGAGCCGCTTCAGGTTCGCGAGCAGCGCGGCCGCCTGGAACGGGTCGGTGAGTACCCCCGGATGCACGTTGAGGAACAGCCACTCGCGCTCGGCGCCGAGCAGCGCGAAGTTCTCGAGATGCAGCGCCTGCGCGAGCCGGTCGAGCTGCAGCAGTTCGCCCTGGCGCGCGGCCTCGCCGAACACGTCGAGCGGCGACACCGCGCGGTCGAGCGCATCGTGCGCGCGCAGCAACGCCTCGTAGCCCACCGCACGCTGGTGCGACAGGCTGAAAATCGGCTGGAACACGGTCGTGAGCGTCAGGTCGCGGTGCTGCGTCGCCAGACGTTCGAGGCCGGAACTCACCTCCCGCTCGAACCGGTACGGCGACGCAGCGGCCGGACGCTCCTGTTGCACGATCGTCATGCCTTCCTCCTGGTAATGCCTTCGAACGCGGCGCCCGGCAAGGCGAACGGCGCGTGCAATGTCATGGTTGGACCCTCGGTTGCCCGGTCGACGCCGGACGGTTGACCAGCATCAAGCAAGCTCCGTGCAAGGCGCGTAGAACCCATGTGCCGCGCGGGCTCACCGGGCCGCCGCACCACCGTGGCACACGCACGACGCACCAGTTTCGTGCGCACGCACCGGCCGCTCGAACGCACCCGTCACGCTGTCACGCTACACTCCGTACGATCGTTTCATTCCCCGTATTCGCCGTATCGATGGAAATCGTCTTCACCGTCCTGATCCTGCTGCTGACCGTCGCGCTGTCCGGCGCCGTCACGCGCATCCTGCCGTTCCAGCTGCCGTTGCCGCTGATGCAGATCGCCTTCGGCGCGATGCTCGCTTGGCCGAAGCTGAACCTGCACGTCACGTTCGATCCCGAAATCTTCATGCTGCTGTTCATTCCGCCGCTGCTGTTCGCGGACGGCTGGCGGATTCCGAAGCGCGAGCTGTACCTGCAGCGCCGCGCGATCCTGATGCTCGCATTCGGGCTCGTGTTCATGACGGTACTCGCAGTGGGCTATTTCGCGCACTGGCTGATACCCGAGTTGCCGCTGCCGATCGCGTTCGCGCTCGCGGCCGTGCTGTCGCCCACCGACGCGGTCGCGCTGTCGGGCATCGCGGGAAAGGGCCGGATTCCGCCCCAGCTGATGCACATCCTCGAAGGCGAGGCGCTGATGAACGACGCGTCGGGCCTCGTCGCGCTGAAATTCGCGATCGCGGCCGCGCTGACGGGCATGTTCTCGCTGCGCGACGCGTCGGTCACGTTCGTGATCGTCGCGGCCGGCGGCCTTGCGACGGGCGCGATCGTGTCGTGGGTGTTCAGCGCGCTGTCGACGCGCTTCCTGAACGCCGAACAGGAAGGCGATCCGGCCCCCGGCATCGTGATGACGCTGCTCGTGCCGTTCGCGGCCTACCTGTTCGCCGAGCACCTCGAGCTGTCGGGCGTGCTGGCTGCCGTGTCGGCCGGGATGATGATGAATTACACGAGCTTCTCGCGCAAAAGCACCGTCGCTTCGCGCGTGCGCGCCGAAAGCACGTGGGCGATGATCGAGTTCGTGTTCAACGGCATGGTGTTCATCATGCTCGGGCTGCAACTGCCGCACATCATCGGCCGCACGCTCGTCGACGCGCACCACACGAGCGACGCGCTCGTCGGCCGGATGATCTTCAACGTCTGCGCGATGATGCTCGCGCTGTATGCGATCCGCTTCCTGTGGGTCTGGCTGCTGCGCTGGTTCGCGAGCCGTCGCGCCGCGCGGCAGGGCCTCGCCGGCACGATGGCCGGCATCCGCACGATCGCGGTGATGACGGTCGGCGGCGTGCGCGGCGCGGTCACGCTCGCCGGCGTGCTGTCGATTCCGGTCGCGCTGTCCGACGGCGTGCCGCTGCCGGGCCGCGATACCGCGATCTTCGTCGCGTCGGCGGTGATCCTCGGCTCGCTCGTCGTCGCGGTGATCGGCCTGCCGCTGCTGCTGCGCGGCGTGCGTTCGTCGCGCAGCCCGCTCGGCGACGAGGAACGCGCCGCGCGCGCGGCCGCCGCGCAGGCCGCGATCCGCGCGATCGACTCGTCGCACGACGCGATCTCGGCCGATCTCGACGAATCGGGTGCCGCGCGCTGCGCGGATATCTCCGCACGCGTGATGGACCAGTACCGCCGCCGCCTCGCGACGCTCGCCGAGGACGGCCCCACGCCGCGCGCCGAAGCGAAGCAGGCCGAAACGATGGAACTGCAGATGCGGATCGCGGCCGTGCGCGCGGAACGCACCGCGCTGTACCGGCTGCGCAGCGACAGCAAGATTTCAGACGAGACGCTGACGAAACTGCTGCGCGAGATCGACCTGTCGGAAACCGCGCTGTCGACGCGCAAGAAAGGCATTCTCTGACGGACGGCCGCCGCTGCCGGTGCGCAGCCGCCACTCATGAAAAAAACGGCGACGCACCCGCGTCGCCGTTTTCACATCCGCCCACCTCCGCCCGCGTGCGCGTTACTTCGCGACCACGACCGGAATCCCCTTCAGCATGCCCGCGCCCTTCATCTCGTCGAGCGCGTGCTGCACGGCCGCACTCGTCGCCGCGTCGATGCCGAGCTGCAGCGCGAACTCGCGCTCCGCGCGCTTCACGCCGGCCAGGTTGCGCACCTTCACGTGACCGAAGCCGCGCACGCGGGCGTGCAGGTCGGCCAGTTGCGCGACCTGCGCCGCATTGCCGGCCGTCATCGCGGCGAGCGCCCGTGCGAGCGTCGTCTCGTAGTCGTCGGCAAGCGCGCGTTCCATCCTGCGCTCGACGGTGCGGCCGAACGGATCGAGCCACGTGCCGCGCAGGCTGCGCACGCGCGCCAGCACGCCGAACACCGGCCACATCCACTGGCCGAACACGCGCTTCTTCGGCACGCTGCCGTCGCTGCCGGCCTTCGCGACCGTCGGCGGCGCGAGGTTGAACTTCACGCGATAGGCCTGCCCCGGCACGCCTTCGAACTGCGCTTCGAGCGCCGTGCGGAACGCGTCGTCCGTGTACAGCCGCGCGACCTCGTATTCGTCCTTCACCGCGAGCAGCCGGTAGAACGTCGTCGCGACCGCGCGCGTGAGTGAATCGTCGCCCTTCGCACGCGCCGCGCTCACGAGCGCACGGTAGCGCTCGACATAACGGGCGCCGCCGTATGCGTCGAGACGCGCTTCGCGATCGGCGATCAGCTCGGCGAGCGTTTCCGGCGCGGCATGCGCGGCCACCGTGTGGCGCGCGTTCCACAACGCATCGAGGCCCGCCGCGTCGCCGGCCGCCATCCGGCCGATCGAGAACGCAAGCT
Source organism: Burkholderia sp. AU4i (assembly GCF_000466765.1). NCBI lineage: Bacteria > Pseudomonadati > Pseudomonadota > Betaproteobacteria > Burkholderiales > Burkholderiaceae > Burkholderia > Burkholderia sp. AU4i. The sequence continues at coordinate 26,063 of NZ_ASSI01000032.1, forward strand.
TGTTCATCGGCACCGCGACGTTGTTCAGCTCGATCGCGCGCATCATCGCCGCGAGCGACACCGGCACGAGGCCGAGCTGCCATGCATAACCGAGCATCAGGATGTTCGCGCCGATCGAGTCGCCGAGGAACTTCGCGGCGAGCGCCTGCGCGTCGCAGCTCGACAGGTAGCCGTCGCCGGCCGCGTGACGCATCTTCTCGAGCAGCGCGTCCGCATGCAGGTTCGCGTCGGGGTTCTGCACGAACGACGCATTCGGGATCCGGTGCGTGTTGACGACGATCCGCGAACGTTCGTGACGCACCGTCTGCAACGCCTCGGCGCTCGCGCCGACGACCATGTCGCACGCGAGCAGCACGTCGGCCTGCTGCGTGTCGATGCGCACCTGGTTCAGCCACCGGTCGTTCGACGCGATCCGCACGAACGACAGCACCGAGCCGCCCTTCTGCGCGAAGCCCATGAAGTCGAGCACCGACGCGCTCTTGCCTTCGAGGTGCGCGGCCATGCTGATCAGCGCGCCGACCGTCACGACGCCCGTGCCGCCCACGCCCGTCACGAGCATGTCGAACGGCGCCGCGTCGAGATGGGTCGCGGGCACCGGCAGCGCATCGACGCGCGCGGCGAGCGCGACTTCGTCGAATGCGGCACCGGCGGCCTTCTTCAGCGCCGCGCCTTCGACCGTCACGAAGCTCGGGCAGAAGCCGTTCACGCACGAATAGTCCTTGTTGCACGACGACTGGTCGATGCGGCGCTTGCGGCCGAGCGGCGTCTCGAGCGGCTCGACCGACAGGCAGTTCGACTGCACGCCGCAGTCGCCGCAGCCTTCGCACACCGCGTCGTTGATGAACAGGCGCTTGTCCGGGTCGGGGAATTCGCCCTTCTTGCGGCGGCGGCGCTTCTCGGCCGCGCAGGTCTGGTCGTAGATCAGCACGGTGACGCCCGGCGTCTCGCGCAGCTCGCGTTGCACCGTGTCGAGTTCGCTGCGGTGATGGAACGTCGTGCCTTTCGGGAACAGCCCGTGGTGACCGTCGTACTTCTCCGGTTCGTCGGACACGACGACGAAGCGCGACACGCCTTCCGCCTCGACCTGCCGCGCGATCTGCGGCACCGAGATGCTGCCGTCGACCGGCTGGCCGCCCGTCATCGCGACCGCGTCGTTGTAGAGGATCTTGTACGTGATGTTCGCCTTCGCGGCCACGGCCTGGCGGATCGCGAGGATGCCCGAATGGAAGTAGGTGCCGTCGCCGAGGTTCTGGAACACGTGCTTCGTGTTGGTGAACATCGCGTGCGCGGCCCAGTCGACGCCCTCGCCGCCCATCTGGATCAGCCCCGTCGTGTCGCGCTCCATCCACGACGCCATGAAGTGGCAGCCGATGCCGGCCTGTGCGATCGAGCCTTCCGGCACCTTCGTCGACGTGTTGTGCGGGCAGCCCGAGCAGAAGTACGGCGTGCGCTTCACGGCATCCGCCTCGTTCGACAGGATCTGCGGCGCGACGAGATCGACGACGCGCTCGCGGCGGTCGAGCGCCGGCTTGTGGCGCGCGAGCCATTCGGCGAACACGGGCAGGATGCGCGACGGGCGCAGCTCGCCGAGCCCGGACAGCAGGCAGGCGCCTTCGGCATCGTGCTTGCCGAGCACGCGCGGGCGCGCGCCCTCGGTGCGGTTGTACAGGTAGTCCTTGATCTGCTGCTCGATGACCGGGCCCTTCTCCTCGATCACGAGCACTTCGGCGAGCCCGTCGACGAAGGTCTCGATGCGCGTCATCTCGAGCGGATACGACAGGCCGACCTTGTAGATCCGCACGCCGGCCGCGTCGAGGTCGGCCACCGTCAGGTCGAGGCGGCGCAGTGCTTCCATCAGGTCGAGGTGCGCCTTGCCGCACGTGACGATGCCGACGTTCGCCTGCGCGCTCGGCGCGATCCACTTGTCGATGCTGTGGGTGCGCGCGAAATGGCGCACCGCGTCGAGCTTCGCGGCGAGGCGCGCTTCGATCGTCAGGCTCGGCAGGTCCGGCCAGCGGTTGTGCAGGCCGCCCGCCGGCGGCGTGAAGCCTTCGGGCGCCGGCCAGTGCGTCTGCAGCGCGTCGAGGTCGACGGTCGAGCCCGACTCGACCGTTTCGGAGATCGCCTTGAAACCGACCCACGCGCCCGAGTAGCGCGACAGCGCCCAGCCGTACAGGCCGAATTCGAGCATGTCGGCGATGTTCGCCGGGTTCACGACCGGCATGTGCCACGCGATCATCGCGAAGTCGCTCTGGTGCGGCATCGACGACGACACGCAGCCGTGGTCGTCGCCCGCGACGACCAGCACGCCGCCATGCGGCGACGAGCCGTACGCGTTGCCGTGCTTCAGCGCGTCGCCCGCGCGATCGACGCCCGGGCCCTTGCCGTACCACATCGCATACACGCCCTCGACCGTGCGCTCGGGATCGGCCTCGACGCGCTGCGTGCCGAGCACGGCCGTGCCGCCGAGTTCCTCGTTGATCGCGGGCAGGAAGCGCACGCCGCCGGCGTCGAGCAGTTTCTTCGCCTTCCACAGCTGCTGGTCGACCATGCCGAGCGGCGAACCGCGATAGCCGCTGACGAAGCCGGCCGTGTTGAGCCCCTGTTCGGCGTCGACGGTGCGCTGCATCAGCAGCAGGCGAACCAGCGCCTGCGTGCCGGTCAGGAAGATCCGGCCGCGCGTCGCGGTCAGGTTGTCGGTCAGGCGGTAGTCGGACAGGGCGGGCGTGCCATCGACGGGCAAGCGGGCGGTCATGGGGGAAGTCTCCTGATTGTGCTGTTCTGGGCTGCGCGGCAGGCGCCGGACGACGCGTGGGGGACGGCAGCGAATGGCTCTATTTTTTCGCGCGCAGCCGAGAATGTTTTTTCTCATCTTGCTCGGACGGGGCTGTAGCGAGAAAAACTGCGCAGGTTTTTGACCGAATTTGAGATAGTTCTCGCGCGCGGCGGCCGGGCGGGATGGGCGACGTGTCGGGGCAGAGGGGCCGTTTGCCGGGAACGCGCGGGGTTGCCCGACGACGGTTCAGGTATGCGGTGGCTGTCGCTCGAGCCCCGTGTGACAAGGGTTTCGGCGGGTGGAGGCGGTCACGCTCACCGTTGAAATGCACAGCGTTCCGATTGGGTGGCGGCGCGGGATGTCCACAATCCCGCTCTCGTGCTCACCATTCGATTGCACAGGGTTTCGAGTGGCGCAGGGGCCGGGATATCCACACCGTCATCGGCATGCGCCACGCTCGAGTGCCGGCGCTCACCATTGAAATTCACAGCGCGGCGAGTGGGTTTCGGCGATGGATATCCACACTGGAAATGGTGCATGGCGTCGATCCGGCGTTCACCCTCACCGATCGAATACACAGGGGCGCGACTGGGTTTGTCGGCCGGTATCTCGCTCGGACAGGCCGGCCGAAACCCGCATGCTGCACAATCGCGGGCTCGCGCTCACCGTTGCGATGCACAGGGCTTCGAGTGGCTGCCATGGCGGTTATCCACTTCAGATCCGGCAGAACCGCCCAGCCACGCGGGCACCCTCACCGTTGAAAACCACAGCGCTTCGAGTGATCCGGCGAGCAGGATATCCACATGGGCGAGAATCCGCCGAGCGGCTGCGGATGCGCGCCCAGGAAGGCGCTGCGGGCCGGCATTCCGTGCCGGAAGGGCCTCATGGGCCTCCGGTTGAGCGCTGATGCTGACCGTCGCAGCGCTTCGAGCGATCCAGGATGCAGGATATCCACATGGGTGAGAATCCGCCGAGCAATGGCGGGGGCCCGGAAGCGCCACCGCGCCGGCATTCCGTGCCGGAAGTGACTCATCGGCCGGTCGAGCGCTGATGCTCACCGTCGCAGCACTTCGAGCGATCCGGGACGCAAGATATCCACATGGACGAGAATCTGCCGAGCAATGGTGGGGGCCCGGGAGCGCCACCGCGCCGGCATTCCGTGCCGGAAGCGGCTCATCGGCCGGTCGAGCGCTGAGGCTCACCGTGGAAATGCACAGTGCCGCGAGTCGTTTCGGCTGTCGGATATCCACACGGAGCCCCTGCTGTCTTCGCTCACATGCTCGCGTGCGGACCGGACGTGCACGACGCTTCAGGTGGTGTTGGCTTGGGCTTGGGCTTGGGCTTGGGCTTGGGCTTGGGCTTGGGCTTGGGCTTGGGCTTGGGCTTGGGCGGCCGAATGATCGCATTCTGGTGCTCTGACCGCCTATCGCGTGTTGATGCGCGCCTTTGCGGGCACGTCGAGTCGCTCGCGAATGCGGCGATGCGCGGCAAAATCGGCGCATTGCAGACCACTCCACCGCGCTCACCGTTAGAATGCACGGCCCTTCGGGTGGCAGCCGATAGCGGGATATCCACGTCGCGGCGCATCCGCGGTTCGGCCACGATGCGCGCGTTCGGCTAGAATGCGCGGCACGCCGAACCTCGACAAAAGTCAGGAAACCCCGCCGGGAAAGGCGCGCAGCGGGATCGCGCGTCGCCCCTCACCGTCGAATTCCACAGCATTTCGCCTCGTTCCGTGGGCGAGTTGTCCACAACCCGCTTCATGCCCTTCGCATCATCCGGCGCCCTCACCTGTGAAATGCACAGGGCGCCGAGTCGTTTCGGCGCGAGGATATCCACATCCGATCACGCTGCGCGACCTTCGTCGAAACATCGGCAAGCGCGGCCAGAGCCTCCACCGGCGACTATCGGGCAGACACCGGAAAGCCCCATCCGGGCGGCCTCGACGACACCCTCACCATTCAAATGCACAGCGTTTCGAGTCGCCCCGGGAGTTGGTTATCCACATCCGCTCCTGCCAGACTGCTTCGAACGGGCGCGCGCCCTCGTGCCGCGTCATTCGGTAATCGACCGGATGACCGCTGCCGGATTACCGCCAACCAGCACATTCGGCGCAACATCCCGCGTGACGACGGCCCCGGCCGCGACCACCGAGTTCTCGCCCACCGTCACACCGCCGACGATCGTCGCGCCGGCGCCGATCCATACGTTGCGTTCGATCACGATCGGCTTTGCGACGACGAAATCGCGCCGCCGCGAAGGTTCGACGGGATGGCCCGACGTGATGAGACTGACGTTCGGCCCGATCATCACGTCGTCGCCGATCGCGAGCCCGCCGAGATCGTAGAACGTGCAGTTCTGGTTGACGAACACGTTGCGACCGAGCTTCATGCCGGTGCCGCCCGTCGCATGGAACGGCGGGATCAGCACGAAGCCGTCATCCACCGGCGTGCCGATCAGTTCACCGAATAATGCGCGGACTTCGGCGGCATCGTCGAATGTCAGGCGGTTGATCCGCGCGGTGATCGCCATCGCGCGTTTGACCTCGGCCACCATGGCCGCCGATTCCGGTGTTCTGCGTGGAATGATCGTGGTGCGATCGTCGTTTGCCATGCGTGACTTGTCTCCCGTGATTTCCCTGTTTCGTGTCGCATCGGCGAACGCGGCCGGATGCGAGTCTTGCCGTACGCGCGGCCACTGCGGGCCTCGCGATGCCGCGCAAGTGACGCCGGCTTGCGCCGGAGTTTTTCACCTTGTTCATAACTAGTATCAATATGACTAGTTATTTACGCACCCCCTTGTCACATCGGACTCTGCCCGGTTTTCCACTTGAAACGTCACACGTCCGGCCATCACTTGCCGCTAGGCGCTCCTCACCGGACGCCCCTAGCCGGTCGCCCCTGTCCGAACCTCTTGCGCTCGGGTACGCTTGAGCATCCACCGGACCGACAGCTGCACCCAATCACGGAGGCACGATGAAGCTCTACTACTGGCCGAAGACCCGGGCATTCCGGGCGTTGTGGATGCTCGAAGAGCTCGGCGTGGTGTACGAACTCGTGCCGATCGACCTGCGCTCGCACGAACAGGGCAGCGACGCGTTCGTGCAGGTCAACCCGATGGCCAAGCTGCCCGCGCTCGACGACGGCAGCGTGCCGTTCGCCGAATCGGGCGCCGTTCTGCTCTATCTTGCCGACCGCTGCCCGGGTGCCGGGCTCGGCATCGCACCCGACGATCCGCTGCGCGGCCGCTTTCTCCAATGGATGTTCTTCACGCCGACCTGCCTCGAACCGGCGATGGCCGAAAAATTCACCGGCGCGTCGGGCAATCCGGTCGCATTCGGCTGGGGCAACATCACGCGCGTGCAACGCGCACTCGCGCAAGCGCTCGCCCATCATCCATGGCTCGTCGGCGACCGCTTCACCGCGGCCGACCTGCTGCTCGCCAGCACGCTGAAGATCGCATTCGACGCGCATCTGCTGCCGCACGAAGGCGTGCTCGGCGACTACGTCGCGCGCGCCGAGGACCGCGACGCGTTCCGCCGCGCGGCCGCGATCGAACAGCGCGAAGCGGCGCGCCTGCTGCATGCGTGACGCGTAGCGCGCGGGCGGTGCCGCCAGCCGCCCGCGCGCGTACCTACGCGGCCGGGCCCGGCGCCGCTGTGTCGGCATCGACCACCGCGCCCGGCGAACCGCGCTCGTCGGTATCGGTGTCGACCGGCACGACTTCATGAAAATGCGTGTAGTCGATGTGCGTGATGCCGTCTTCGTCATGCATCAGGTCGACATAGCGGTGACGCCAGCGGATGTCGCCATGCACCCACGTGTGACGCGCCTGCATCACCTGCGCGGTCGTCTCGTCCGAGCCTTCGATCGTGATCAGCAACGACGCGTCGCGCGCGGCGAGCGATTCGGGCGTCTCGCCGAACAGCGCGCTCGATTCGTCGATCACGTGCATCAGGTTCCAGCCGAGCAGGAAAATCGGGTGCTCGCTGCGCACGAGCGGCAGGTCGTGGATCTTGCGCAGCGTGTAGCCCTCGTGCGTGCCCTCGATCCGCATCAGCCGCAATTTCGCCTGCGCCTCGGCAATCACGTTCTGGCGCGCGTTCGCGGCGCGCACCATCAGCGTCATCCTGCCGTTCAGCGGCCGGACGATCGCGTAGCGCGCGAACAGGATCTTCGCCTGCGGCCGCGAAAACCGCGCGAACACGAGCCCCGTGGCCAGCGCGATGCCCGACATCCCGATGAAGATCTCGAACGTCGCGACCAGGTGCGCATAGACGGTCTGCGGATGCATGTCGCCGTAGCCGACGGTCGCGAGCGTCTCGACGCTGAAGAAGAATGCGCCGCCGAACCCGGGCGGCGACTGGTTCGCGATCGACGCGTGGCCGAGCAGGTAGAGCGTTGCAAAGCCGCCGTTGAGCAGCAGGAACAGCACGGCGAGCGACAGGAAGAAAACGGGCCAGCTCACCGTCAGCGCGCGGTGATAGAGGTCGCGCCAGCCGAGCGGCGGCATCCCGTACGCGATGACCGGGCGTGTGCCCGACCAGATCTTGCGGCCACGGCCGCGGGAGGCTGGGGAGGACGAATCGACATTCATCGCGCGGTGCCGGAAGCAGGAAGGCGATGAGCGTAGCACGCGCCGCCGCGGCCGGGTATGCGTGCCGGTTCGGAATGGACGTCCGCCGCGCCGCCGGCCGCCCGGCACAAAAAAGCCGGCCGCGGAAGCGGCCGGCTGCGTCGTCAGCGTGCGGACAGGCGCGCAGTGTGCGCGGCGCTCACTTCCGGTCGACGATCACCTGGTCGAACGTGCCGCCGTCCGCGAAATGCGTCTTCTGCGCGTTCGCCCAGCTGCCGAATACCTGCTCGACGCTGAACGTCTTCAGCGGCTTGAACTCGGCAGCATGCTTCTTCAGCACGTTCGCGTCGCGCGGGCGCAGATGGTGCTGCGCGATGATCTCCTGCGCTTCCGGCGTGTACAGGTAGTCGAGATACGCCTGCGCGACCTTGCGCGTGCCCTTCTTGTCGACGACCTTGTCGACGACGGCGACGGGCGGCTCCGCGAGGATGCTCGCCGACGGATACACGGCGTCGAACTGCGCGCCCGACACACCGGTGTCCATCAGCGCGACTTCGTTCTCGAACGTGACCAGCACGTCGCCGATGCCGCGCTGCGTGAACGTCGTCGTCGCGCCCCGGCCGCCGGAGTCGAGCACCGGCACGTTGCGGAAGATCGCCTTCTCGAAGTCGATCGCCTGCTGGTCGGTCGCGCCCTTCTGCTTCTGGAAGCCCCATGCGGCGAGATACGCATATCGACCGTTGCCCGACGTCTTCGGGTTCGCGATGATCACCTGAACACCCGGCTTCGCGAGATCGCTCCAGTCCTTGATCGCCTTCGGGTTGCCCTTGCGCACCAGGAACACCATCGTGGTCGAGTACGGCGAGCTGTTGTCCGGGAAACGCGCACGCCAGTCCTTCGGCAGCAACTGGCCGCGCTCGGCGAGCAGGTCGATGTCGTTCGGCTGGTTCATCGTCACGACGTCGGCCTGCAGCCCCTGCAGCACCGACAGCGCCTGCGCGCTCGACGCGCCGTGCGACTGCTTGATCGCGACCGTCTCGCCGGTCTTCTGCTTGTACGCGGCGGCAAAGCCCGTGTTGATGTCCTTGTACAGCTCGCGCGTCACGTCGTACGACACGTTCAGGATCGACGTGTCCGCGTGCGCGGCCGACGCCGCCACGACCAGCGCCGCCGCCGCGCCCGTGTGCAGCCAGCGGCCGATCCCCTTCATGCTTGCCATCGTGATATGCCCCGTTTCCAGTGGTGGTGAATGTGCGTGACGGCACGCGTACGCGCTGTCATCGAAACGTAAGCGGGCATTCTAGCGGCCGGGCGCGGCGCGCTTTCCAATCAGTCGTGGAAAGCAAATCTCGATTCCTGCTAAACGGCGCGGACACTCGCGTGCGCATCGATTCCGGTGTTAAGATCGCCGCTCAGCCCATTCACGGTTCCTCCATGTCCGCTGCCCTGCGCTCGCTTCCGATCCTCGCCGCCGTCGCGGCAGGTGCGCGCGCGGCCGGGCTGAAACTGAAAAAACGACTCCTCGACTGACGGGGACGTCGCGTCCCGTCAGGCGAATGCCGGACGGGATGCCCGCAGGTCGTTTCATTCTCCTTGCACGCATGCCTCGCTCCGGCCCTCCGCCGGCGGAACGGTTCCTTCCCACTCCGTTTCCACCATGAGGCTTTGCATGAACACACGTTTCGAAGGTATCTGGCTGCCGATCATCACGCCGTTCCACCACGGCGAAGTCGACCATGCCGCGCTCGCGCGACTCGCGCGCCACTATGCGGGCGCGGGCATCGCGGGCTTCGTCGCGGGCGCGACGACGGGTGAAGGCGTGCTGCTCGACGCACGCGAACAGGACGCCGTGTTCGCGACGCTGCGCGACGCGGCGCCCGGACTGCCGATCGTCGTCGGGCTGACCGCGAGCGCGACGCATTTCGCGGCCGCGCGTGCGCGCGAACTCGCGACATTGCGGCCCGACGGGCTGCTCGTCACGCCGCCCGTGTACGTGCGGCCGACGCAGGACGGCATCCGCCGCCACGTCGAGGCGATCGTCGACGCGGCCGACCTGCCGGTGCTCGTCTACAACATCCCGTACCGCACCGGCGTGAACGTCGAACTGGACACGCTGCAGGCGCTTGCGCGCGACCCGCGCGTCGCGGGCATCAAGGAATGCGGCGGCACGCTCGACCGAATGAACCGGCTCGTGCACGACACGCCGCTCGCGATCCTGTCCGGCGACGACAACCAGAACTTCGCGGCGATGTGCGCCGGTGCGCACGGCGCGATCGCGAGCAGCGCGCACGTGCTGCCCGAATGGCATGTGCGCATCCATGCGCTGCTGCGCGACGGCCGGCTCGCCGATGCGCGGCGCCTGTCGGTCGCGTTGCAGCCGCTCGTCGCGGCGCTGTTCGCGGAGCCGAATCCGGCACCGGTGAAGGCCGTGCTGGCCGCGCAAGGGTGGTGCGAGGACGGGTTGCGGCTGCCGTTCGTGCCGGCGAGCGAAGGGTTGCGGGAGCGGCTGGCCGCGCTCTGCGCGGAACTGGACGAAACCGCACCGGACGCCGCAGCGGCATGACCCGCGACGCCTCGTGAGGCGCCGGCGACCGACGGCTTTCGTGCCGACAAATTGCTTCAAACTGTCAGAACGAGAGACAGGCCGTACCGTGCAAGATGGGTATCGGCCGTCACGAGCTGAAGCGGCTCGAGCCGTGCCTGCGCGACCAGCAAGCGATCGAACGGATCGCGATGGTGGTGCGGCAAATCACGCACTGCCGCACCATGCACGGCACGAACCGGTAGCTCGCGAATCCCGCTCGAGCCGATTGCGCGGATCAGCTTGCCGACGTCGATATCGAGCTTCCCCAAGCCGGCCTTGATGGCGGCCTCCCAGATACTCGCGCTGCTGACGAAACGCTCGTCGGCGGCCGAAATCAGTCGGCGCGCCCGTGCGCTGAGCTTGGGGTCATCGGTCACGATCCACAAAAAGACGTGCGTATCGAGCAACAGCCGCATCAGCACCCTTCGAACGCATCCAGCAGGTAATCGGGCAGCGGCGCATCGAAATCGTCCGCGATCCGGGCCTGCCCTTGCAGGACACCGAACCGAACGGGCGGATTGGCAGACGCGGGGCGATCGGCTGACGCCCCGTCATCGAGGATCGTGGTATCTGCCCGTTGGGCCGGATCGACCGCACCAGCGCCGGGCGTATTCGCGTTTTGCATGATGACCTCCGTTTCAAGTGATCATCACTGTAGTCAGGTTCACCCGATCGATCCATTCGGCCAATCGGCAGAGGGGCTGCCGAACCGCAACCCGCGGCGGCAATCGAACGTTTCGTCACGCCGCCAGCGCCGCCACCGCCCCCTCCGTCGCATCCCGCACCGCCTGCGTCACGATCCACGCGAGCCGGTCGACGGTCGGCGTCGCCGACGACGTGCGCCGCAGCAGGATCAACGGCAGGCTCGGCAACGCCGGCAATCCGAGCGAAGCCGCATCGAGCACGCGCACCGACGCGGGCAGTCCGTAATGCGAACGCACCGTCAGCCCGAGGCCGGCCGCCGCCGCGGCCCATAACCCGGCGAGACTCGGCGTCGTGAATGCAACGCGCCACGGCACGCCCGCGCGGTCGAGCGCATCGGTCGCGGCGCCGAAGAACCGGCACGGCCGGTCGAACACGACGAGCGGCAGCGCCTCGCCCGCGGCACGGCCGCCCGCCGAGGCGTGCACGGCAGCCGCCCCGACTTCCGCCCCAATTTGCGCCCCTTCATCGGCCCCACCCGGCACGCCGAACCCGCCCGCCCCCGCCGCCCCGACCCACTGCATCGGCACCTGCGCGATCACGTCGCTGTCGATACCCGGCCGCGACAGCAGCGCAGCCGACACCGGATCGCCCCACACCAGCGCGAGATCGAGCTGGTTCGCGTCGAGCCGGTCGAGCAGGTCGGCATTGCGCGCCACGCGCGCCTCGATCCTCACCTTCGGATGCGCGCGCGCAAACCGCCCGAGCACGTCGGGCAAAATCGCCTCGCCGAAATCCTCCTGCAACCCGACGCGCACCCAGCCGTCGAGATTGACGCCGCGCACGGCCGCGGCCGCCTCGTCGTTCAGCTCGATCATCCGCCGCGCATAACGCAGCATCGCGTCGCCGGCATCGGTCAGCGCAAGCCCGCGCCCGGATTTCACGAACAACGGCGTGCCGGCCTGCTCCTCGAGCTTGCGGATCTGCGCGCTCACCGCCGACGACGAGCGCGCGACGCGGTCGGCCGCCTTCGCGAAACTGCCGAGATCCACGCCCGCGACGAGGCTGCGCAGCGCCGCCACGTCGAAGTTGGGCCGGGCCAGCGCGGCATCGGCCAGCGCGAGCGACTCGCCGCCGCCGCGTGGAGTGTCTTGTCCGGGCATTTCAACCATCCTGTTTTATCGAACGATTCATCAAGAACTTTCCGATTTTCAGGATGAATGTAGGTCGCCAGACTGTGGATGTCAATTTCCAACCGGGCCTGCCGCCATGGATACCACCTGCATCGCCTCCCCCTCCTCGCCCGCCCGCGATGTGCGCGGCCCGGCCCATCGCTGGCGCGTGCTGGCCGCCGGCGTGGCCGCGAACATGAGCTTTTCGGCCGCCGCGGCCGGCATCCCGACCACCGCCGTGTGGATGCGCACGGCCTACCACCTCGACAACGGCGCACTCGGCCTCGTGCTCGGCGCGCTCGGCTTCGGCGTCGCGCTGTCCGAGCTGCCGTGGGGGATCGCCGCCGACCGCTTCGGCGATCGCCGCGTGCTGCTGACCGGGCTCGTCGCGACGGCCGCGATGCTCGCGCTGATGGTGTGCACGATCGTCCCGAGCGCGCACGCGGTGCCGCCGCTGGCGCGCGTCGTCGTGGCGATGTGCTGCGTCGGCCTGCTCGGCGGCAGCGTGAACGGATCGAGCGGACGCGCGGTGATGCGCTGGTTCGGCGAGCGCGAACGCGGGCTCGCGATGAGCATCCGCCAGACGGCCGTGCCGCTCGGCGGCGGCGTCGGCGCGGCGCTGCTGCCGTCGCTCGCATCGCACCTGGGCTTCGCGGCGGTATTCGGTGCGCTGATGCTGCTGTGCGCCGGGTCGGCCGTGCTGACCTGGCGCTGGCTGCATGAACCGCCCGCCGAACCGGCTGTCGCACACGGCGCCGCGCATCGACCGGCCGCTCGGCCGCAGTCCGCGCATCCCACGCAACCCGCGCGGCTCGCGCACGGCCCGCTCGCGAACGCCCGCGTGTGGCGCATCGTGCTCGGCATCGGCCTGCTGTGCGCGCCGCAGTTCGCGGTGCTCACGTTCGCGACGGTGTTCCTGCACGACTTCGGCCGGCTCGGCCTCGCCGGCATCAGCGCGGCGATGGTCGTGTTGCAGCTCGGCGCGATGGTGATGCGCGTCTGGAGCGGCCGCCATACCGACCGGCACGGCAACCGGCGCGCGTACCTGCGCGGCTCGGTGCTCGTCGCGGCCGGCTCGTTCACGCTGCTTGCCGCCGCGACGGCCGGCAGCCCGCACGTGCCGCTCGCCGCGATCGTCGCGATTCTCGTGTTCGCGGGCGTGTGCGTATCGGCGTGGCATGGCGTCGCGTACACGGAGCTCGCGACGCTCGCAGGTGCGAACCACGCGGGCACCGCGCTCGGGATGGCGAACACGGTCGTCTACCTCGGACTGTTCGCAACGCCGCTCGCGATCCCGCCGCTGCTCGCCGTCAGCTCGTGGAGCGTGGTCTGGCTCGCGGCCGCGCTGGTTGCCGGCGCGACCTATCCGCTGTTCGCCACGCGCTAGCGGCCGCGCGCGGCACGCGGGCGCTGCGGCCCCCGCCACGGCGCCCGCACCTCGGTCAGGCCGCTTCGCGCGCCAGCGCGCGGCGCACGGCCGGCCGGTCGGCCTCGCGCTGCGCGTGCGCGGTCCATGCGGGGTGCCGCGCCATGTCGAGCCCGATCGCGACACCCCAGCGATACAGCACGAACAGGAACGGATCGACGATCGAATGCGCGCCCGGCTCGGCCCACGTGCGGCCGTCGGCGAGCGCGGCTTCGATCGTCTCGTTCGCGGCCTCGATCACGCCGCGCCCATGCGTGCTGACTGCCCCGTGCAGCGCGGGATCGCCGATGAAGCGGCCCGGCCGCCACAGCGCACCGTAGCCGACGCCATGCACCCAGCCGACCAGCCAGGCGAGCCATTCGTGGCATCGCGCCTCGCGCAGCGGATCGCCGGGCGGCAGCAGTTGCGCGTCCGGATAACGGCGCGCGAGATATGTGAGGATCGCGGGCGTTTCGGTCAGCACGCGCGGCTCGCCCGGAATCTCGAGCACGGGCACGCGTGCCTTCGCGTTGATCGCGAGATAACGCGCTTCGAGGTTCTGCTGCTTCTGCACGGAGACGATCTCGACGTCGAACGGCGCGCCGGTTTCCTCCAGCGCGATGTGAGCGGCGAGCGAGCAGGCGCCCGGCGAAAGATAGAGACGATATGCGTTCATGGTGGCGTGGCCCGACGTGACTGTGGAAGACGGAACCGAGTGTAGGAACGCGTGCATGCCCGCCGCAAACGATGAATTGTCGTGCTCGGGCATTAGTGCTACTAATACCCGCATGAAACGCATCCACCTTCCTCCGCTGCAGACGCTGCGCGCGTTCGAGACCGCCGTGCGGCTGCAGAGCTTCACGCGCGCGGCCGACGCGCTCGCGCTCACGCAAGGCGCCGTCAGCCAGCACATCCGCGCGCTCGAGGCGCAGCTCGGCTACCCGCTCTTCACGCGCGAGCGCAACGGCGCGACACCGACGCACGCCGCGCACGCGCTCGCGCTGCAGGTGCGCCAGGGCCTCAGCGTGCTCGAGCGCGCGTTCGAGCCGGCCCTCGCCGCGCGCAGCCGCCCGCGCACCTGCGACGTCACGCTGAACGTCAGCGTGCTGCCGAGCGTCGCCGAACGCTGGCTCGCGCCGCGCCTGCCGCGCTTCTCGGCCGCGCATCCGCACATCGCGATCGCGCTGCACCCGGACGTGGCGCTCGCGCCGCTGCGCAAGCGCGACCGCATCGACGTCGCGCTGCGCTACGGGCCCGGCACGTGGCCGGGCGTAGTCGCCGAGAAGCTGATGAACGAGACGATCTTCCCGGTCGCGAGCCCCGCGTACCGCAATCGCGACGGCGTCGCACCGCGCTCGCCGGCCGATCTCGTGCGCGCCACGCTGCTGCGCCATCCCGCGCAGCCGTGGGAACCGTGGCTTCAGGCCGCGCGGCTCGACCTCACCGAATCCGCGCGCGCGCCGCGTTTCACCGATGCGAACGCGCTGATCGACGCAACGTTGAAAGGGCGCGGCGTCGCCCTCGCGCGCCGCTCGCTGATCGAGCCCGAACTCGCGGACGGCACGCTCGTGCGCGTATCGTCGGTACGCGTGACCGACGTGTATGCGCACTACGTCGTGTGGCGCCCCGGCCATCCGCACGAATCGGCGATCCGAACCTGGCTCGACTGGCTGCGCAGCGAAGTGCGGCGCCGCACGCCGCGGCGCTGACGCAACGCGACCGGTTGCTCGCGTTCATCGTCGACGGTCAAGCTGCCTTGGACGCGCTCATGCATCGCATCGCGCGCCCGGGTAAAAGTGCCCGGCTCGCAACGTCCACCGGGAGATATTGCGCGCCCGCCACGCCATGCAAGCGGATGGTCAGGATATCGAAAGCATTCCGCGATCACGCGCCGGTCGCAAACGATTCACCGAAACGTCGCATCGCACCGGCATACTCGAAAACGTTTCCCGATCAGCCTGCCAGGAGAGAAGTCATGCGTCGCGTTTCCGCCGTCGTCGTTTTTTGTGCCGCCGCTTTCGTCGCCGCCTGCAGCGACGACGCGCCGCACGACGCACACACGACCGACGCGTCCCAACAGGCCGGCGCATTCAACCACGATGCAACCGCGAACGCCGCCGCGTCCGATGCCGCGCCGCTCGCGCCGCCCGTCGTGCACTACCCGCCCGATGACGACGACGACGCGAAACCCACGGCGAATGCGGCCGCGTCGAGTGCCGCCGCGTCGTCGCCGGGCTGATCCTGCCGCTTCCGTCCCCCGACCGCAGAACCGAGGTGAAATAACATGACGTCATCGAGCCGCCGCCGTTTCCTGCATACCGTCGCACAATCCGCGGGCGCCGCCGTCGCGCTCAACGCCTTCCCCGAATCGATCCGACGCGCGCTTGCGATTCCCGCCGCGCACGGCACCGGCACGATCCGCGATGTCGAGCACATCGTCGTGTTCATGCAGGAGAACCGCTCGTTCGATCATTATTTCGGACACCTGCGCGGTGTGCGCGGCTACAACGACCGCTTCCCGATCCCGCTGCCGAACGGCAAGCCGGTGTGGTACCAGCCGTCGAAGGCCGACCCGGGCAAGCCGGTGCTGCCGTTCCGGCTGAACACGCCGACGACGAGCGCGCAGTGCGTCGGCGATCTCGACCACTCGTGGTACAAGACGCACGCGGCGATCGACGGCGGCCGGTACGACCAGTGGCCCGCGAACAAGACCGACATGACGATGGGCTATCACGTGCGCGAGGACATCCCGTTCCATTACGCGCTCGCCGATGCATTCACCGTGTGCGACAACTATTTCTGCTCGCTGCCGGGCCCGACGCACCCGAACCGCGCGTACCTGATGACGGGCACCGTCGACCCGACCGGGAAGTTCGGCGGCCCGCTGCTCGACAACAGCGACTATGTCGACGGCGCCGGGCCGCCCGCCTACCAGCTGCTGTCGTGGACGACCTTTCCCGAACGCCTGGAAGCGCGCGGCGTGTCGTGGCAGATCTACCAGCAGGGCACGACGGGCAACGACCCGTACAACGGCAACTACGGCACGAACGTGCTGCAGAACTTCGCGAATTTCATCAACGCGAAGCCAGGTTCGTCGCTGTACCAGCGCGCGCAGACGGTGCGCACGCTCGACGACCTGAAGAACGACGTGATCAACGACCGGCTGCCGCAGGTGTCGTGGCTGTGCCCGCCGGCGGCATTCTCCGAGCATCCGAAATACACGCCCGCGTACGGCGCGAACTACACGTCGCAGATTCTCGACGCGCTCACGTCGAACCCGGACGTATGGCGCAAGACGGTGCTGTTCATCATGTACGACGAGAACGACGGCTTCTTCGACCACATCGTGCCGCCTCAGCCGCCGACGTCGGCCGCGCAAGGCGCGTCGACCGTGACGACCGACGGCGAGCTGCACACGGTCGTGAACCCCGGCCGCGGCGGCAGCTACACGGCCGACGGCTTGCCGTACGGCCTCGGGCCGCGCGTGCCGATGACGGTCGTGTCGCCGTGGACGAAGGGCGGCTTCGTGTGCTCGCAGGTGTTCGACCACACGTCGGTGATCCGCTTCATCGGCGAGCGTTTCGGCGTCGACGAACCGAACATCACACCGTGGCGCCGCACGGTCTGCGGCGACCTCACCGCCGCATTCGATTTCCGCTCGTCCGACGCGTCGTTTCCGCCGCTGCCCGACACGAGCCAGTACCGCTCGATCGCCGACCAGCAGTGCACGTCACAGCCCGCGCCGACCGTGCCCGCGACGCCGTCGCCGGTCGACCCGCAGGAGCCCGGCGTGCGGCCGGCGCGTGCGCTGCCGTACGAGCTGCACGTGAACGCCAGCCTTGACGGCAGAACGCGGCTGCGCATCGAATTCGCGAACCGCGGCAACCAGGGCGCGCACTTCCACGTGTACGCGACGAACCGCACCGACGGCCCGTGGCGCTACACCGTCGGCGCACGCCGCGTGCTGCATGCGGACTTCGACCTGACGACGACGAACGGTGCGTACACGTTCTCGGTGTACGGGCCGAACGGCTTCGTGCGCGTGTTCTCGGGCAACGTGTCGACCACAGCCATCCATCGCAATCCGGCGCAGCCGGAAGTGAAGGCCGGCTACGACGTCGCGAACGGGAACCTGTACCTGAAGCTGCGCAACCCCGGCGGGGCACACGTCACGCTGACGCTGACCGACAACGCGTACGGCGCGCCGTCGCGGCAGGTGACGCTGCATGGCGGTGACGAACGCGTCGAGCAGTGGTCGCTCGCGGCGAGCCACCAATGGTATGACGTGACGGTGAGCGACGGCGCGGCCGGCACGTTCTCGCGCCGTTTCGCGGGCCACGTCGAAAACGGCCGGCCGAGCTATTCGGATCCGGCGGCGGTGCGGCCCGTGTCCGCGGCATAAGCGCGACGGCACGGCGTGGCGCGGCACCCGCCGCGCCGCACGGGTCGCCCGCCCGGCCCGGCGGAATCAGATCGCGTGCGCGAGCGCGCGATCGACGAGCGCGGCCTCGAAGCCGTCGTCCGCGTCGCGAAAGCGCAGCGGCGCCGCGCAGTGGACGAGCGTGTCGATGAAGTACTTCGCGCGCGGCCACGGCCCGAAGCCGGCCGCGGTGTTGATGTGCCCGGCGTCGCCGAGGTTCACGAACGCGCTGCCCAGGTGCTGCGCAAGCGTGCGCGCATCGGCAAGCGGCATCCACGGATCGGTCTCGCTGCCGATCACGATCGACGGCACGGCGAGCCGGCGCGCGTCGAACGGCCCGGCAAACGTGAATTTCTTCGGACTGGCGGGCGCGACGAGCAGCACGCCCGCGACATCGCCCGTACGCGGCCACTGCGCGAGCGCATGCGCGGTCGCGAGGCAGCCGAAGCTGTGCGCGGCCAGCACGAACGGGCCGCGTTCGCGGTCGAGCAAGGTGCGCACCGATTGCGCCCAGCGCGCGAGATCGGGCGCGTCCCAGTCGTCCTGCTCGACGCGCAGCGAGCGCGGGAACTGCCGTTCGAGCCAGGTCTGCCAGTGCGCGCCTTCGCTGCCGTGCAGGCCCGGAACGGTAACGAGGCGCGGCGGCCACGCCGATTTGCTGCATGCGCGCATGATTGCCCTCGCTTGCTTGAAGACGGGATTCGATTGTGGCGCGGCGCGCCCGGCGGCCGAACCAATATTTTGTGATTTGCTTTTGCGCGGGGCGGCCATCCGCGGGGCGGCCCTCCGCGAGTCGCCCGCGCCGACGGTTACCCGCGCCGGTCGCCCGCCCCGCGCACCGGCGCGCGATGTGCCGCGAAACCGTAGAATGTGGGCTTCCCGTCAGCTTCACACGGAACCGGGGCCGGGCGCCGATGCGCGCCGGGCGCCCGGTCGTCAGGAGACGCCCGATGTCCGCTACGCCCGCCGGCGCGCCGCGCCCGGCTCCGCTCGCCGTTCCCGTGACGCGCCTCGCCGGCGCGCGCGCAGTCGTCCAATGAAGATCCTGTTCCATTCCCCGCACCAGGAAGCAGGCGCGTGGCGCGACGAGATCGCGCATGCGCTGCCGGAAGCCGAACTGCGCGCGTGGCAGCCGGGCGACACGGCCGCCGCCGATTACGCGCTCGTCTGGCGCGCGCCGCGCGAATTCTTCACCCCGCGCGACGGCCTGCGCGCGATCTTCAACCTCGGCGCCGGCGTCGACGCGCTGCTCGCGCTCGACCGCGCGCAACCGGGCACGCTGCCGCCGCACGTGCCGCTCGTGCGGCTGGAAGATTCGGGCATGGCGCAGCAGATGGTCGAATACGTGACGCACGCGGTGCTGCGCTACCTGCGCCGCTTCGACGAATACGACGCGCAGCAGCGCGAGCGCCGCTGGCAGCCGCTCGAGCCGCATGCGCGCGCGAGCTTCACCGTCGCCGTGCTCGGCCTCGGCGTGCTCGGTGCGCAAGTCGCGCTCGCGCTCGCCGCGCTCGGCCTGCCCGTGCGCGGCTACAGCCGCAGCGCGAAGCAGCTCGCCGGCGTCACGACTTTCGCCGGCGACGGTGCGTTCGATGCGTGCATCGACGGCGCGAAGGTGCTCGTCAACCTGCTGCCGAGCACGCCCGACACCGACGGCATCCTGTCGTCCCGCACATTCGCGCGGCTCGCGCCCAGTGCGTATGTCGTCAACGTCGCGCGCGGCGCGCATCTCGTCGAGGCCGACCTGCTCGATGCGCTCGCGAGCGGCCGGATCGCCGCCGCGACGCTCGACGTGTTCCACCAGGAGCCGCTGCCCGACGATCACCCGTTCTGGCGCGCGCCGCGCATCACGATCACACCGCACAGCTCGGCCGAGACGCTGCGCGCGGAGGCCGTCGAGCAGATCGCCGGCAAGATCCGCGCGCTCGAGCGCGGTGAGCGCATCGGCGGCATCGTCGACTACACGCGCGGCTACTGAACCTGCAAGCAAACCTGGAGACAACCATGACGTTCCCCACCGCCGTCAAGATCGTCGAAGTCGGCCCGCGCGACGGGCTGCAGAACGAGAAGACCTTCGTGCCGACCGACGTGAAGATCGCGCTCGTCGACCGGCTGTCGCGCGCCGGCTTCCGCAACGTCGAGGCCGCGTCGTTCGTGTCGCCGAAATGGGTGCCGCAGATGGCCGACGGTGCCGACGTGATGGCCGGCATCGAGCGCCGCCCGGGCACCGTGTACTCGGTGCTCACGCCGAACCTGAAGGGCTTCGAGAATGCGCTCGCCGCGCGCGCCGACGAAGTCGTGATCTTCGGCGCGGCCAGCGAGGCGTTCTCGCAGCGGAACATCAACTGCAGCATCGCCGAGAGCATCGCGCGCTTCGAGCCCGTCGCGAAGGCCGCGAAAGACGCAGGCCTGCGGCTGCGCGGCAGCGTGTCGTGCACGCTCGGCTGCCCGTACCAGGGCGAAGTGCCGGTCGCATCGGTCGTCGACGTCGTCGAGCGTTTCGCGGCGCTCGGCTGCGACGAGATCGACATCGCCGACACGATCGGCGTCGGCACGCCGAAGCGCACGCGCGAAGTGCTGTCGGCCGTCACGCGCGTGTTCCCGCGCGAACGCCTGTCGGGCCACTTCCATGACACCTACGGCCAGGCACTCGCGAACATCTACGCGGCGCTGTTCGAAGGGATCGAGATCTTCCACGCGTCGGTCGCGGGCCTCGGCGGCTGCCCGTACGCGAAGGGCGCGACCGGCAACGTCGCGACCGAGGACGTGCTGTACCTGATGCAGGGCCTCGGCATCGACACCGGCATCGATCTCGCGCAGGTTGTCGCCGCCGGCGATTTCATCTCGAACGCGATCGGCCGCGCGAACGTGTCGCGCGCCGGTCGTGCACTGCTCGCCAAGGCGCAGAGCGCGGCCGACGCCGCGAACTGCGTATGACCCCGGTATTCGATGGATTCCTCAACATGACGACACCCGCTTCATTCGATTCCCTCCCCGATTCCGCGCGACGCGTCGCGCTGCTGCTGCGCGAGCGCGGCCATGCGAAAGGCATCGTGATGCTCGCCGAAACCGGCAAGACGTCGGCCGAGGCCGCGGCCGGGCTCGGCTGCTCGGTCGCGCAGATCGCGAAGTCGATCCTGTTTCGCCGCCAGTCGGACGGCGCGCCAGTGCTCGTGGTCGCGAGCGGCGTCAATCGTGTCGACGAGAAGAAGGTCGCCGCGCAGGTCGGCGCGGTCGGCCGCGCGGACGCGAAGTTCGTGCGCGACAACACCGGCTACGCGATCGGCGGCGTCTGCCCGATCGGCCATCTCGTCGAACCCGTCACGCTGATCGACGCCGACCTGCTCGAGCTCGACAGCCTGTGGGCGGCCGCCGGCCATCCGCACGCGGTGTTCAACCTGTCGCCGAACGAACTGGTGTCGCTGACGGGCGCGCCGGTCGCGGACGTCGCATTGCGGGAATCCGCATGAGCGACGTCGTGGTACCGGTCGGCACGGTGGCCTCGCCGTGCACCGACG
Source organism: Burkholderia sp. AU4i (assembly GCF_000466765.1). NCBI lineage: Bacteria > Pseudomonadati > Pseudomonadota > Betaproteobacteria > Burkholderiales > Burkholderiaceae > Burkholderia > Burkholderia sp. AU4i. The sequence continues at coordinate 47,155 of NZ_ASSI01000032.1, forward strand.
TATGCCGGATCGATCCGCGCACCGACTGGTGCGCGGGTTGCCTGCGTACGCGCGACGAGATCAAGGGATGGCGCACGTCGGATGACGACGCGAGGCGCGTGCTGCTCGCGCGGCTCGATGCGCGGCGGCGCCTGATTGCGAGGAGCGGCGCATAAAAAAAAGCCGTTCAGCCTGACGGGCGAACGGCATCGAGATCGGAATCCTGTGAACGTGATCAACGTCACAGCCCGCATCATACGAGCGACGCGCACCGCTCGCATCGGGTGTTTCCCTACAACTTCTTACAGCGCCTTCCACGCGTGCGCGCGCCCCGCTTTTGCTCGCCATGAGCACGCCATCCGCGTGCAAGACCCGTTCCCGAAAACCGCATTCGACGCGCCGCCGTGACCCCCGCCGCGACCCCGAATCGTACGACCGTTTCAGTTGCCGACTGCCGCGCGACGCGCGGGCACGATGCGCCAGCCGAGATTCACGCCGGCCGCTGCGAGCAGGATCAGCAGCGCGCCGAGCACCTGCGTCCACGCGAGCGTCTGCCCGAACGCGAAGTGATCGACGACGATCGCGACGACCGGATAGACGAACGACAGCGCGCCGGTCATCGCGGTCGGCAGCTTCTGGATCGCGCCGTACAGCAGCACGTACATCAGGCCCGTGTTGACGACGCCGAGCACGATCAGGTCGAGCCACTGCCCGGTCGTCGCGGGCAGCGTGCCGAAGTGCGCGAACGGCGCGAGCAGCACGATGCCGATACCGGCCTGCAGCAACGCGAGCAGGTGCGGCGGCGTCCCCTTCAGGTGCTTCGTGACGATCGACGAGATCGCATACAGGAACGCCGCGCCGAGCGACAGCGCGACGCCCTCCAGATATTCGCCCGGCACCGCGAGCACGGCCGGCTCGACGCGCACCACGGCGACGAGCCCCACGAACGCGAGCGCGAGCCACGCGAGTGTCGACGCGGTGATCCGCTCGCGGAACACGATCGCGCCGAGCGCGACGAGCATGAACGGCTGCGTGTTGTAGACGGCGGTCGCCATCGAGATCGATGCACGCGAATAGGCAGCGAACAGCAGCAGCCAGTTCGCGACGATCGCGATGCTGCCGAGCGTCGCGAGCGCGAGCATCCGCGGCGAGAACAGCGCGCGGCGCAGGAAGCCGAATGCCGCGCAGACGATCGCGAGCGTCGCGGCGCCGAACAGGCAGCGGAAGAACACGACGTTCGTCAGCGGCTGCTGCGACGACATCACGAGCCAGCCGATCGTGCCGGACATCAGCATCGCGACGACCATCTCGGCGGCACCGCGGCGAATTTCATTCGAGGCCATCATGAACTCCATTGAAAGAGAGTGGATGACCTCGATTCTAGAAACTTGCTTTCGCCGCAACCACGGCTAAACTGAAGCGAATCAGCCGATTGACCTTCGAAAGCAAAGCGATCATGCCGAAACGCCTTTCCCCGCCCGCCGTCGCGTCGCTCGACGCGACCGACCGCGCGATCCTCGCGGCGCTGGCCGACGACGCGCGTATCGCAACCAGTGAGCTCGCCCGGCAGATCGGGCTGTCGGCCCCCGCGACCGCCGATCGTGTGCGGCGGCTCGAGGCGCAAGGCGTGATCGCCGCGTTCACCGTCGAGCTCGACCCGCGCGCGCTCGGCTACACGCTGCAGGCGATCGTCCGCGTGAAGCCGCTGCCCGGCCAGTTGCATCTCGTCGAAGAGATGCTGCGCCGGATTCCCGAATTCGTGGAGTGCGACAAGGTCACCGGCGACGACTGCTTCATCTGCCGGCTCTACCTGCGCACGATCGCGCACCTCGACGACATCCTGTCGAAAGTGACGGAGCGCGCCGAGACGAGCACCGCGATCGTGAAATCGACGCCGGTGCCGCGCCGGCTGCCGCCGCTCGTCGAGGACGACGGCGCGCCCCGCTGAGCACCGGCACGCGCCGCCCGCGTGCCGTCAGGCAGCCGCGTCGCGCGCCTCGAAGAACGCGAGCAGTTCGTCGATCAGCGCGACGGGCGCCTCTTCCGGAATGTAGTGCCCGCAGTCGAGCGCGCGGCCGCTGACGTCGCGTGCGACGCGGCGCCATTCGTCGAGCGGATCGAAGCAGCGGCCGACGATCCCGTGCTCGCCCCACAGCACGCGCAGCGGGCACGCGACCTTGTTGCCGCGCTCGAGATCCGCACGGTCGTGCTCGAGGTCGATCGTCGCGGACGCACGGTAGTCCTCGCACATCGCATGCACGGCGCCCGGCTGCGCGAGCGCCGCCCGGTACGCGGCGAGCGCCTCGGGCGCGAACGGCGCGAGCCCGGCCGACCGGTTGCCCATCACGCGCTCGATGTAGGCATCGGTATGCGCGCCGACCAGCGTCTCGGGCAGCGGCTCCGGCTGAATCAGGAAGAACCAGTGGAAATACGCGGTCGCGAACGCGCGATCGGTTTTCTCGTACATCGCGAGCGTCGGCGCGATGTCGAGCAGCATCATCCGCTCGACGGCGTCCGCATGATCGAGCGCGAGCCGGTGCGCGACCCGCGCGCCGCGATCGTGCGCGCACACATGGAATTGCTCGAAACCGAAATGCCGCATCACGGCGACCTGGTCGGCCGCCATCGCACGTTTCGAATACGGCGCGTGCTGCGCGTCGCTCGGCGGCTTGCCCGACGCGCCGTAACCGCGCAGGTCGGTGGCGATCACCGTGAAATGATTCGCGAGCGTCGCGGCAACGCGATGCCAGATCATGTGGGTTTGCGGATGTCCGTGCAGCAACAGGAGCGGCGGACCCGCGCCTCCTTTGACACCGAAAATGTCGGTGTCCTGCACCGTCACGCGAAACGGTGCAAACGCCTCAAACGACATGGTTTGTTTCTCGTTGGTTTGTTATGGCGGTTATTTTAGGAGCGCCGGCGCGTCTTCACAGCGCGGTAAACACCAGAATCCCTAGAAAGAGAACACTCCCTCGATTGCCGCCACACCGCGCGATTTGTTAAGCTCGCGTAGAATCGCACGATCGTTCGTATTAATAAGGACGACCTCGTTTTTGCAGCTTCGTTTTACCGCTTCGTTTTTACAGCGTCGTTCCGCAGCTACACTCGAACGACCGTTCGACCGCAAAGCATGGCGGCGGCGCGACCGCGCGGCCGCCCCTGGAGACTGGAGACATTACATGGCATTGCCCACCGTCCTGCAGAACCTGACGCTGCCCGTCATCGCGTCGCCGATGTTCATCGTCAGCTACCCCGAACTCGTGCTCGCGCAATGCAAGGCGGGCATCGTCGGTTCGTTCCCCGCGCTCAACGCCCGTCCGGCCGAACTGCTCGACGAGTGGCTCACGCAGATCCAGTCCGAGCTCGCCGACCACAAGGCGAAGCACCCCGACGCAGTGATCGGCCCGATCGCGGTCAACCAGATCGTCCATCAGTCGAATGCGCGGCTCGAGCACGACGTGCGCGTGTGCGTCGAGCACAAGGTGCCGATCTTCATCACGAGCCTGCGCGCGCCGGCGCGCGAGATCGTCGACGCGGTGCACAGCTACGGCGGCATCGTGCTGCACGACGTGATCAACCTGCGTCACGCGCAGAAGGCGCTCGAGGCCGGTGTCGACGGGTTGATCCTCGTCGCGGCCGGCGCAGGCGGCCACGCGGGCACGACGTCGCCGTTCGCGCTCGTCGGCGAAGTCCGCAAGATCTTCGACGGCCCGATCGTGCTGTCCGGCTCGATCGCGAATGGCGGCTCGATCCTCGCCGCGCAGGCAATGGGCGCCGATTTCGCGTACATGGGCACGCGCTTCATCGCGACGCAGGAAGCGCACGCGATCGACGACTACAAGCACGCGATCCTGAACGCGAAATCGTCGGACATCATCTACACGAACCTCTTCACGGGCGTGCACGGCAACTACATCCGCGAGAGCATCGAGAAGGCGGGCCTAGATCCGGACGCGCTGCCGGAGTCCGACAAGACCAAGATGAATTTCGGCAGCGACAAGACGAAGGCGTGGAAGGACATCTGGGGCGCCGGCCAGGGCGTCGGCCTGATGGACGACCTGCCGAGCGTGGGCGCGCTCGTCGAGCGCCTGAAGCGCGAGTACGACGACGCGAAGGCGCGGCTCGGCATCCCGCGCTGACGGCCGCCGCCGGCGCGCATCCCGTCGGACCAGACAAAAAAAGCGCGAGCTGCAACGGCTCGCGCTTTTGTTTTCATCGCCCCGCCGCGGCGGGATGCACGGTTCACACCGCGCGCTTCATCCGCGTGATCGGCAGCACGCGCAGGCGCGATTCGATCGACGGGCACAGCGACTGCCCTTCGAAACGCGCCGCCAGGAAATCGACGAACGAACGCACCTTCGCGGACACGTGACGACGGCTCGCGTAGACCGCATAGATCGGCGCCTCGTGCGGCGGCACCGCATCGATCAGCACCGGCACGAGCCGGCCGGACTCGATGTCGTCGCCGACCACCTCGGTGCCGAGCAGCGCGATGCCCGCGCCCGCGAGCACGGCCGCACGCAGCCCTTCGAGATGGTTCACGATCAGGTTGCCGTTCAGGTTCACGCGCGACGCGGCGGCCGCGTCGATCACCAGCGCGTCGAGCATCGTCGAATTCGAATCGCGCCGCAGGTAGTTGTGGTGCGCGAGATCGGCGATCGTCTGGGGCGTGCCGTGCTTCTCGAGATACTCGGGCGACGCGACCAGCAGGATGTGCGCGGTCGCGATCTGCCGCGCGACCAGCGACGACGATTTCAATCCGTTCGGCGCCGCGCGCACCGCGACGTCGTAGCCTTCCTCGATCAGGTCGACCACGCGATCGGACAGCGTCATGTCGACGGTCACGTCCGGGAACCGGCCCGCATAATCGGTGACGGCCTGCATCACGTGCCGCAGCCCGAACGCGGACAGCGACGTGACGCGCAGCCTGCCTTGCGGCACCACGCTCGCGGCGCCGACGGCCTGCCCGGCTTCGTCGAGTTCCGACAGCGCCTGCACGAGGCGCTCGTAGTATTCGCGTCCGGCCTCGGTAGGCGCGACGCGTCGTGTCGTGCGATGCAGCAGCCGCGCACCGAGCTGCTGCTCGAGATGCATCACGTGCTTGCTCGCCATCGCAGCCGACATCTGCATGCGCTCCGCCGCGCCGACGAAGCTGCCCACTTCGACGACGTAGCGAAACACATTCATGCTGACGAGGGTATCCATCGAACTCGCTCGTAATGACGGGGGAATGGTCCAATTACGAGATAGGGTAACAAAGGCGGGGAAACAGAAAGGTCAAGAAAGGCAAAACGGCGCCGCGAGTGGCGACGCCGTTCTGGCGGGAAAACATGCAGCCTGGACGCGCTTTTCGCGCGCGTCCGGCGCGGCGGTCGCGCGTGCGCGTCAGAACTTCGCGCGGATGCCGGCGCCGAACGTGTTGCCGGTCGACAGGCCGCTGATGTGGTCGTTCATGTAAGCAGCGTAGACGTCCGTGCGCTTGGACAGCGGATAGTCGTAGCCGACGGCCCAGGTCTGGCGCGTCTGGTCGAGGCCGCCCGCGTCGCGCGAGTATGCGTACGACGCCATCGCGTTGCCCACGCCGAGCGGCACCGACACGCCGCCCTGCGCGGTATTCACGTGCCAGCTGCCCGCGACCTGGTCGTTCTTCGTATACATGTACTGGCCGAACAGCTTCACGTACTTCAGGTCGTAGGTCGCGCCGACTTGCGCGATGCCCTGGCTCTTCATGCCGGCCACCAGCGCGCTCAGGTCACGCGGGCCGTTGTTGAAGTTCACGTACTGGTAGACCGCGGTCGCCGCGAACGGGCCGTTCGCGTAGTTGAACTGCGCGCTCCACTTCTTCGAGCCGTTGTCGCCGGCCTGGTTGCCGAGCGCGTACATCGCGCCGAAATTCAGGCCACCGAACGAAGGCGACGTGTACGACAGCGCGTTGTTCCAGCCCGAATCGCCGACGGCACCCTGGTCGCTCGGGTAGGTCGGGAACGTGCCGAGGCCGAGGAACACGTGGTACACCATCGGCGAGAACGTGTACGAGTCGTAGAACGGGTTGAACAGGATCGTCGACAGGAACAGGTGCGTCGTCAGGCGGCCGGCCGTCACCGTGCCGTACGGCGAATCGATGCCGACGTACGCGTTGCGTGCGAAGAACGTGTCGCCCTGGAAGCGGCCGAACTGGCCGTTCTGCGCGCGGAAGAAGCTTTCCAGCGTGAAGATCGCCTTGTAGCCGTTGCCGAGATCCTCGGCGCCGTGCATGCCCCAGTACGACGTCGACATCCCGCCGCCGCTCACGTTCCACGCGCGGTCGCCGCCCGGGAACTTGGTGGCGCCGACCCATTCGTCGACCTGACCGTAGAGCGACACGCTCGACTGTGCATGGACGGGAGCGGTAGCCGCCACGCAGGCAGCCGCGGCGATCAGCTTGACGGACGTGCGCGACGCACGGCGAGCGAATGCTTTCATTGGATCTCCAGATTTTGTCGAATTGTCGATAAGTGGCGCGAGCGTTGTTTTTTGGAGCCGAGTGCTTGCGTCGTATGGGGCGCAGCCATCTTTACGGATCATTCGTCCGGTCAAAATTGCGCACACTTATTGCGGGTATAGCGGCAGCATTAACTTCGCGGAATTGATACATGGCCGGGTACCCGCCGACGGCCCGGCGTGGACGCGGTCGCACGGCCGGACGGCCGCGTGGCACATGCGAGCCGGGCGCGAAAGATAGCGCAATGCGACGGGAAAATCAGCGGAAATCTGTGCGCGACTGTGGCGAATTCGCATCAGCCGCCGGAGGGACGAGCGTGCGGGCGCTCAGTTTCGGTAGAACGGGGAGAAATACGGCGAGTGCGCAGGCTCTTCCTGCGAGCGGGGCGGCGGCATCGGACGGCCGCCGCGCTCCTCGTTGTAGCGCGCGACGTCGGCGCGGATCGAACCGGCGCGCAGCGGCACGTTGCCGCCGCCCGGCGGGCGCGGCATCTGGCGCACGTCGGCGCTGATCGGGCGATACGGGCTTTGCGCGGCGTAATGGCCATACGACGGCGTCGGCCGCAGCCCCCAGCGGGAACCGTAGCCGCTCACGCCGCCGGCGCGTGCACCGGCGGGGGGCGTAACGTGGCGCCAGACGGGAGCCCCGCCGGCCGGCTGACCGTACGCGCGCATGTCGCCGCCACCGAAACCGTGGCCGCCGAACGCATGACCGCCGTGCGGCGGCTGCGCGAGCGCGAACGGCATCAGCAACGCGCCGAGCACGCCCGCCACCCATCGTCCGATCTTCCGTTTCACCCGTTCCGTCATCGTGCAATGCCTGTCCATGCCCGCCGCCGGCTCCTTTCGGCCGACCCAAGGCTTTCAGCAGTAATTTATGAGCGTGCCGAAAGTGTGTCGAGCCAAAAAGTGTTATGTCGCCGGCATCGGTGTAACACCATGTTACTGCTAGGTTTTTTCACTTCGGCACGCAACCGGGACAGAACATTCTTCTGCCGTTTTGCGCATGGCCGGGCCGGTGCCGTGAACGCCACCGCATGAGATTGAATCATCAATCGATTCTCACAATGAATTTGTGTAGTGAATCATCAACCGGGACAATGGCGCCATCCGCGCGCGCGACGCGCGCCCCGTCGTTTCCGAATCGAGTTCCCGATGGCCCGTCCCCGTTTTCTTCCCGACAACTTCACGCTCGCGCTCGTCGGCACCGTCGTGCTCGCGAGCCTGCTGCCCTGCCGCGGTCCGGCCGCCCATGCGTTCAACTGGGCGACCAACATCGCCGTCGGCCTGCTGTTCTTCCTGCACGGCGCGAAGCTGTCGCGCGAAGCCGTCGTCGCGGGCGCGACGCACTGGCGGCTGCACGCGGTCGTGCTGCTCAGCACGTTCGCGCTGTTCCCACTGCTCGGCCTCGCGCTGAAGCCGGTGCTGCAGCCGCTCGTCACGCCGACGCTGTATGCGGGCGTGCTGTTCCTGTGCACGCTGCCGTCGACGGTCCAGTCGTCGATCGCGTTCACGTCGATTGCGAAGGGCAACGTGCCTGCCGCCGTGTGCGCGGCATCCGCGTCGAGCCTGCTCGGGATCTTCGTCACGCCGGCGCTCGTCGGGCTGATGATCACGTCGCAATCGGCCGCCGCCGCGTCGCCGTGGAGCACCGTCGGCAGCATCGTGATGCAGCTGCTCGTGCCGTTCATCGCCGGCCAGTTGCTGCGGCCCGTGATCGGCGGCTGGATCGACCGCAATCGCGGCGTGCTGCGCTTCGTCGACCAGGGCTCGATCCTGCTGGTCGTCTACGTCGCGTTCAGCGAGGCCGTCAACGAAGGCCTCTGGCACCAGATCCCGCCGCGCGCGCTCGGCGGCCTGCTCGTCGTCAACCTCGTGCTGCTCGCGATCGCGCTCCTGCTGACCGCGTTCGTCAGCAAGCGGCTCGGCTTCAACCGCGCCGACCAGATCACGATCATCTTCTGCGGATCGAAGAAGAGCCTCGCGGCCGGCGTGCCGATGGCGAAGGTGATCTTCTCGGCGAACGCGGTCGGGGCGATCGTGCTGCCGCTGATGCTGTTCCACCAGATCCAGCTCATGGCGTGCGCGGCGCTCGCGCAGCGCTGGGGCGCGCGCGACACGAGCGGCGAGCACGACGAGGGCGACGCGGCATCGGCGCCCGGCGCGCTGAGCGCGGGCAAGCGCTGACGGTCGGGGCAGCGGGACGGCCGGCGGGTCGTGCCGTCCCGGGGCTATGCCTTCTGCCTTCTGCCTTCTGCCTTCTGCCTTCTGCCTTCTGCCTTCTGCCTTCTGCCTTCTGCCTTCCGCCTTCCGCCTTCTGCCTTCTGCCTTCTGCCTTCTGCCTTCCGCCTTCCGCCTTCTGCCTTCTGCCTTCTGCCTTCTGCCTTCCGCCTTCCGCCTTCCGCCTTCCGCCTTCCGCCTTCCGCCTTCCC
>NZ_ASSI01000033.1:0-46245 GCF_000466765.1 Burkholderia sp. AU4i
CGGCGTCGACTGCCGCGCGCGACGCGCCGAGCGCCGCCGACAGCTTGTCGGCCAGCGGCTCCAGCACCTTCGTGTAGTTCTCGCCGCTGCCCAGACCGCGGCCGCCCGACACGATGATGCTTGCGCTCGTGAGTTCCGGACGGTCCAGCTTCGTCACCTCACGGCTCACGAACTGCGACTTGCCGGCGTCTGCCGCCGCTTCGATCTTCTCGACCGCTGCGCTGCCGCCTTCCGCTGCCACCGGATCGAAACCCGTCGCGCGCACCGTGATGACCTTGATCGGGTCGCTCGACTGCACCGTCGCGATCGCGTTGCCCGCGTAGATCGGGCGCTCGAAAGTGTCGGCACTGTCAACCGCCGTGATGTCCGAGATCTGCGCGACGTCCAGCTTCGCGGCGATGCGCGGCGCGATGTTCTTGCCGTACGCAGTCGCAGGCGCGAGGATGTGCGAGTAGTCCTTCGCAATGTTCAGCGCAGTCGCTTCGACGTTTTCCGCGAGGCCCGCTTCGAGCTGCGGCGCGTCGGCCAGCAACACCTTCGACACACCTGCGATCTTCGCTGCCGCATCGGCCGCGCCTTGCGCGTTGTGGCCCGCGACCAGCACGTGAATGTCACCGCCGATCTTCGCTGCCGCCGCCACCGTGTTCAGCGTCGCGGCCTTGATCGACGCGTTGTCGTGTTCTGCAATCACCAGAATCGTCATTTCTTTCCGCTCCCTCTTACAGCACCTTGGCTTCGGTCTTCAGCTTCTCGACCAGCGTCTTCACGTCCGGCACCTTCACGCCGGCTGCGCGCTTCGGCGGCTCGGCCACCTTCAGCGTCTTCAGACGCGGCGCGACGTCCACACCGAGGTCTTCCGGCTTCACCGTTTCCAGCGGCTTCTTCTTCGCCTTCATGATGTTCGGCAGCGTCACGTAACGCGGCTCGTTCAGGCGCAGGTCGGTCGTCACGACCGCCGGCAGCGTCAGCGACAGCGTTTCCGCGCCGCCGTCGACTTCACGCGCGACCGTTGCCTTGCCGTCCGCGATCGTGACCTTCGATGCGAACGTCGCTTGCGGCAGGCCCGCCAGCGCGGCCAGCATCTGACCCGTCTGGTTCGAATCGTCGTCGATCGCCTGCTTGCCGAGGATCACCAGTTGCGGCTGTTCCTTGTCGACCAGCGCCTTCAGGATCTTCGCGACGGCCAGCGGCTCGACGCTGTCGTTCGATTCGACGAGGATCGCGCGATCCGCGCCGATCGCCAGCGCCGTGCGCAGCGTTTCCTGCGCTTGCGTGACGCCCACCGACACGGCGATCACTTCGGTCGCCACGCCCGCTTCCTTCAGGCGCACCGCTTCTTCAACCGCGATTTCGTCGAACGGGTTCATCGACATCTTCACGTTCGCGATGTCGACGCCCGTGTTGTCCGACTTCACACGGACCTTCACGTTGTAATCGACCACTCTTTTCACTGGCACCAGGATTTTCATGCACACGCTCCAAAGTTACGAATACGACCAGAGGCCATTCTATAGCGAGGCCTCATGACTGCGCGGCCAAGCGGACCCAACCATCATGGTTGTCGAGGATACCGCTTCTTGACGACGCGCCAATGATAGCGAACGATCGTTCTATTTTAAAAGAGAAAAAACCCGGACGCAAAGCCCGGGTTTTCGATCATCGACTCTAATCCCGCCGGGCGTCCCGTGCTCTGCCCGTTACCAGGCGGCAATGACCGCGCCGCCGAACTTGCCTTCGATGAACTGCTTCACGTCGGCCGAATGATAGGCCGCGATCAGTTTCGCGACCCACGGCTTGTTCCGGTCCGCCTCGCGGATCGCGAGGATGTTCGCGTACGGGCCGTTCGGCCCTTCGATCGCGATCGCGTCCTGTTTCGGTTTCAACCCCGCTTCCATCGCGTAGTTGGTATTGATCGCGGCCGCATCGACGTCGCCGAGCGAGCGCGGAATCTGCGCCGCGTCGAGCTCGACGATCTTCAGCTTGCGCGGATTGTCGACGATATCGAGCGGCGTCGCCTTCAGTCCCGCGTCCGCGCGCAGTTTCAGGAGACCCTGCTTTTGCAGCAACAGCAGCGCACGGCCGCCGTTGGTCGGATCGTTCGGGACCGCGATACGCGCGCCCGGCTTCAGTTCGGTCAGCGACTTCACGCGCTTCGAATAGATGCCCATCGGGAACGTGACGGTATCCGCGACCTTGATCAGCTTGTAGCCGCGATCCTTCACCTGCGCCTGCAGATACGGATCGTGCTGGTAGCTGTTCGCGTCGAGGTCGCCCGACGCGAGCGCCGCGTTCGGCTGCACGTAGTCGGAGAATTCGACGATGCGGATCTCGAGGCCGCTCTTCGCCGCGACCTTCTTCACCGCTTCCATGATCTGCGCGTGCGGCCCGCCCGTCACACCCACCTTGATGGTTTCGGCCTGTGCGTGCGCGCCCGCGAACAGCGCGGCTGCGCCCAGTGCCACCGCGAACTTCAGCATGAAGCGTCGTTGCATCGTCTGTCTCCCCTAACGGATCAATTTCGTCTTATTTGTGGCTCAGCCGGCGGACGAGCCAGTCGCCGAACGACTGCACGATCTGCACGAACACGATCAGGATCGCGACGACCGTCCACATCACTTCCGGCAGATAGCGCTGGTAGCCATAGCGGATCCCGAGATCGCCGAGCCCGCCGCCGCCGATCGCGCCCGCCATCGCCGAATAGCCGACCAGCGACACGAACGTGATCGTCAGGCCCGCGACAACACCCGGCAGCGATTCGGGCAGCAGCACCTTGAAGACGATCTGCGACGTGGTCGCGCCCATCGATTGCGCGGCCTCGATCAGCCCGCGGTCGACTTCGCGCAGCGCCGTCTCGACGAGACGCGCGATGAACGGCGCGGCCGCGAGCGTCAGCGGCACGACCGCCGCGGCCGTGCCGATCGACGAACCCGTGACGAGCCGCGTAAACGGAATCACCGCGACCAGCAGGATGATGAACGGCGTCGAGCGGACGGCATTCACGATGCCGCCGAGCACGCGATTCACCGCGAGGTTCTGCAGCACGCCCTGGCGGTCGGTCAGGTAAAGCAGTACGCCGAGCGGCAAGCCGACGAGCGCGCCGACCGCCCCGGAGATGCCGACCATGATCAGCGTCTCCCAGAACGACTGCACGAACATATCGAACATCTCACTCAACATACGAAAGCTCCTCTACCACCACACCTTGTTCGCGCAGGAACGCGAGCGCCTGCCCGACCTTGCCCGGCTCGCCGCCTGCGAGCACCGCGAGCGAACCGAATGCCTGCCCCTGGATCTCGTCGATCTGGCCGTGCAGGATGTTGAAATCGAGTTCGTACCGACGGATCGTTTCCGACAGGATAGGCTGGTCGACACCCGAGCCCGTAAACGCAAGCCGCAGCAGATGACCGCTGCCGGTCTTCAGCCGCTCGGCCACGCGCGCCTTCAGCGCGGGCGGCAACTCCTGCGCGATCACGTCGCCGATCAGCGCGCGCGTCACCTCGTGATGCGGCTGCAGGAACACGTCGATCACGCGGCCTTCCTCGACCACGCGCCCCGCATCGAGCACCGCGACGCGATCGCACACCTGCTTGATCACTTCCATCTGGTGCGTGATCAGCACGATCGTCAGGCCGAGTTCGCGGTTGATGCGCTTCAGCAGGTCGAGGATCGAGCGCGTGGTCTCGGGATCGAGCGCGGACGTCGCTTCGTCCGACAGCAGCACCTTCGGCTGGCTCGCAAGCGCGCGGGCGATGCCGACGCGCTGCTTCTGCCCGCCGCTGATCTGCGACGGATAGCGATCCTTCTGCGCGGACAGCCCGACGAGGTCGAGCAGCGGCAGCACCGCGGCCTCGATGTCGGCACGGCTTGCGCCGGCCAGCTCGAGCGGCAGCGCGACGTTGTCGAACACCGTGCGCGACGACAGCAGGTTGAAGTGCTGGAAGATCATGCCGATCTCGCGTCGCGCCTCGCGCAGCGCGCCAGCAGACAGCAGCGTGAGATCGAGCCCGCCGACGACGACATTGCCTTCAGTCGGCCGCGTGAGCAGGTTGATGGTGCGCACGAGCGTGCTCTTGCCGGCGCCGCTTCGGCCGATGATGCCGAACACCTCGCCCTGCGGGATCGTCAGGTTGATGTTGCGCAGCGCCTCGACCCAGCCGCCCGGCCCGGGAAATCGCTGCGAAAGATTGCGTAATTCGATCATGTAAACAAAACGGCGGCCGGCTGGCGAGTTGGCCCGCCAGTCGGCCGCCGATGCATCTGGAATAACCGACGATTTTACCGCAAACTCCTCATTCCCCTTAATAATCGATTTCGATCTTTTCATAACCGCACGAAATTAGAGGGACGCCGCTGGCGCGTCACGACGATGCCGCGACTATGATCCGGAACACCGACCAACCGACAGGGGACACGCCAGATGACCGCCACCACCACGCCGGCCGCCGCACCTGCCACCGCCGGACCGGCACCATCGTCCCCACCCGCGCCGACGATGGGCCGCCTGCGTACCGCCGACGGGCTCGAACTGGCGTCGTACCGCTGGCCGGCTGGCGACGGCACCGAGCCGCCGCGCGCGACGATCGCACTCGTACATGGCCTTGCCGAACACGCGGGTCGTTATGCCGCGCTCGCCGGCCGGCTGAATGCGGCCGGCATCGAGGTGCTCGCGATCGACCTGCGCGGGCACGGCCAGTCACCGGGCAAGCGCGCCTGGGTCGAGCGCTTCGACGGCTACCTGAACGATGCGGATGCGCTGGTCGCCGAAGCCGCACGCGGCAATTCGCCGCTGTTCCTGATGGGGCACAGCATGGGCGGGGCGGTCGCGGCGCTGTACGCGATCGAACGCGCGCCGGCACGCGGCCACGCGCTGGCCGGCCTCGTGCTGTCGAGCCCGGCGCTCGCGCCGGGACGTGACGTACCGCGCTGGATGCTCGCCGTGAGCCGCGTCATCAGCCGCATATGGCCGACCTTCCCCGCAATCAGGATCGATGCCGCGCTGCTGTCACGCGATCCGGCCATCGTCGCAGCCAACCGCGCCGATCCGCTCGTCCATCACGGCGCGGTGCCCGCGCGCACCGGCGCGGAGATTCTCGACGCGATGGCACGCATCGAAAGCGGTCGCGGCGGGCTGCGCGTTCCGGTGCTCGTCTATCACGGCACCGAGGACAAGCTGACCGAACCCGACGGCAGCCGTGCGTTCGGTGCGCACGTCGGCTCGCCCGATCGCACGCTGACGCTGTACGAAGGCGGCTTTCACGAAACGATGAACGATCTCGAACGCGATCGCGTGATCGACGCGCTGATCGCGTGGATTCACGCGCGCGTGCCGGCGCGCTGAGCGCACCCGCTCCGGCCGGTCACGCGACCGTCAGATGCCGGCCAGTACGCGCAGGTGCGCGACGACGCTGCGCCCGAGCGCGGACAGGTTATAGCCGCCTTCGAGGCAGCTCACGATGCGCCCCTGCGCATGCCGGCGCGCCACCTCGACGATCTGCGCGGTCAACCATTCGAAGTCGGCTTCGACGAGGCCGAGGTTGCCGATGTCGTCCTCGCGATGCGCATCGAAACCCGCGGACACGAACAGCATCTGCGGCTTGAACGCATCGAGGCGCGGCAGCCAGAACATGTCGACGGCTTCGCGGATCGCCATCCCGTTGCTGCGCGCGGGCATCGGCAGGTTGACCATGTTCGGCGCCTGGTGATCGACGCCCGAGAACGGGTACAGCGGATGCTGGAAGAAACTGCACATCAGCACCCGCTCGTCGTTCGCGAACGCCGCCTCGGTGCCGTTGCCGTGATGCACGTCGAAATCGATGATCGCGACCCGCTCCAGACCGTGTACGTCGAGCGCATGTCGCGCGGCGATCGCGACGTTGTTGAAGAAGCAGAACCCCATCGCGCGCGCAGGCTCCGCATGATGGCCGGGCGGTCGCACGCCACAGAACGCATTCGCATAGCGGCCTTCGATCACCGCGTCGGTCGCCGCGATCGCGGCGCCGGCCGCACGCAGCGCCGCGCGCCACGTATCGCGGTTCATCAGCGTATCGGGATCGATCTCGACGTAGCCGTCGACCGGCGTCATGCTCCGGATGTAGTCGATGTGCGCCTGCGTATGCACCCGGCCCAGCGCCACCTCGCTCGCGAACGGCGCGGTTTCGTGCACGATCAGATCGTCGATGCGGCTCGCGATCAGTTGATCCTGGATCGCCGACAGGCGGGCCGGGCATTCCGGATGCCATTCCCCCATCTCGTGCAGCATGCAGTCGGGGTGCGTATAGAAAGCGGTTGCCATAAGCTGTCATCCGCGGCGCACGGTGCGCCGCAGGTCTCCATCAATGATGTCCATCGTCTGCCGCGAATTCGCCGCTAACTTACCACAACGGTGGCCTGCCACGCCCCGGCGCGCCGGATCCGTCGGGTATACTGCGCCGAACCCAATCGCCCTGTCCGCCCGCTTCGACATGAATTCCAGCAAGCCTGCCGCCCTTCTCTCCGCGCTGTTCCGTGTTCGCGTTCCGCTCGTCGCGGCCGCTGCCGTCGCGGCCCTCGGCACCGTGCCTGCCGGCGCGCAGACGCGACCCGCGAAGCCCACGGGCACGCTCGTCGCACAGGCCCAGCCGCAACAGCCGACGCCGCAAGGCCAGACCTTCGAAGAGGAAATCGTTCCGCAGCGTTACGCGAACAATGCGAAGGTCGACGCGTTCATCGACGAGATGGTCAGCCGCAACGGCTTCGACTCCGCGAGCCTGCATGCGCTGTTCTCGCGCATCAGCTATTCGGCGACGGCGGTCAAGCTCGTGAAACCGGCCCCGTCGCCGACGGTCAAGAACTGGCGCGTCTATCGCTCGCGCTTCATCGAGCCGATCCGCATCAACGCGGGCGTGAAATTCTGGAAGGCGAACCAGGCAACGCTGCAGCGTGCATCCGAGCAGTTCGGCGTGCCGCCCGAGGTGATCGTCGGCATCATCGGTGTCGAGACGATCTACGGCCGCTACATGGGCAATTTCCGCGTGCTCGACGCGCTGACGACGCTCACGTTCGACTATCCGGACACGCCGAATCGTGACAGCCGCCAGGCGACATTCCGCAAGAACCTCGAGGATTTCCTGGTCTGGACCCGCGACAACCAGCTCGACCCGACCACCGTGCTCGGTTCGTATACGGGCGCGATCGGGATTCCACAGTTCCTGCCGAGCAGCATCCGCGAATATGCGGTCGACTTCGACGGCACGGGCCATGTCGACCTGCGCAGCAGTCCTGTCGATGCGATCGGCAGCGTCGCGAACTACCTGAAGCAGCACGGCTGGGAAACCGACCGCCCGGTGGTCTGGCAGATCACGCCCGACACGGGCAGCCTGGGGATCGCACAGGCCGCCGCCGACGGCCAGCCCGAACCGCACTGGGCACTGTCGCAACTGCTGCGCGCGGGCATGACGCTGAACGAGCCGACGGTCAACATCACGACCGAAGCCGGCACGCCCGTGACGGTGGTCGACCTGCCGTCGCCGGGCCGCGCGACCGAATACATGCTCGGGCTCAAGAACTTCTACGTGCTGACGCGCTACAACCGCAGCTTCTTCTACGCGCTTACCGTGTACCAGCTTGGCGAGGCGGTCAAGGCGCAGATGGAAGCGAGCGGCGCACTTCAGCCGAGTACCACCGATACACAGTCGCAGTAAGCACCGCCCGCCCAATGAAAAAGCGCCGCACAAGCGGCGCTTTCGTTTCGTACGCGCGCGACGCGCATCTGCCCGCGTTCAGGCAGGAAACACGCCCGTGGACAGGTAGCGGTCGCCGCGATCGCAGACGATGAACACGATCGTCGCATTCTCGACCTGACGCGCGATGCGCATCGCGACTTCGCATGCGCCGCCCGAGGAAATGCCCGCGAAGATGCCTTCGACGGCCGCGAGGCGGCGCGCCATCGTTTCCGACGCAGCCTGGCTCACGCTCTCGACGCGATCGACACGGCTGCGATCGAAGATCGTCGGCATATAGGCTTCCGGCCACTTGCGGATGCCCGGAATGCGCGAACCGTCTTCCGGCTGCGCACCGACGATCTCGATCGCCGGATTCTGCTCCTTCAGGTAGCGCGACGTGCCCATGATCGTGCCCGTCGTGCCCATTGCCGACACGAAGTGCGTGACGCGCCCTTCGGTATCGCGCCAGATTTCCGGGCCCGTCGCTTCGTAGTGCGCAACCGGATTGTCGGGGTTCGCGAACTGGTCGAGGATCACGCCCTTGCCTTCGCGCTGCATCTCGTCCGCGAGATCACGTGCCAGTTCCATCCCGCCCTTCACCGGCGTCAGGATGATTTCGGCACCGTAGGCGGCCATGCTCTGGCGGCGCTCGACCGACAGGTCCTCCGGCATGATCAGCACCATCTTGTAGCCGCGGATCGCCGCTGCCATCGCGAGTGCGATACCGGTGTTGCCGCTCGTCGCCTCGATCAGCGTGTCGCCCGGCTTGATGCGCCCGCGCGCCTCGGCCTTGCTGATCATCGACAGCGCCGGACGATCCTTCACGGAACCGGCCGGATTGTTGCCTTCGAGCTTCGCGAGCACCACGTTGTTGCGCGCGCGAATCTCGTCGTCCGGCAAGCGGACCAGTTGGACGAGCGGCGTATTGCCGATCGTGTCTTCGATAGTTTTGTAAGCCATGGATATACCGTGAGTACGAGGCCGATCAATCGATCGATTGTAAACCAGCACCGCTGCTCGCGCCGGCAACCCCATTGCGGCGATGGAATACGCGTGCCGTGCAACGCGTGGACGCCGCATGCGCCGTGGCCACGCAAAAAACCCGCGGCACGCCGCGGGAAGCCGTCGCAACGACGGCGACTGAAGGAGCTTGTTGTCGGCTGCGCGCGACGCGTTACTTCTGCGTGGTGGTGCGGGCAGGTGCGGCCGCAGGCTTGCCGGCGGCCGGCTTGCCCGGGGCCGGCTGCGCGGCACCCGTACCGGCCGCACCGATCGTCAGGCCTTCCTGCTGAAGCCGCTCGACGGTATGGCCGCCCATGCCTTTCACGCGTGCGGCGAGATCCTCCGCATTCCTGAACGGGCCGCGTGCGCCGCGTTCGTCGAGAATCGCCTTTGCCCGCGCCGGGCCGATACCCTTGATGCCGACGAGCGCATCCTCGTTGGCGGTGTTGACGTCGACGGCCGCCCAGGCCGAGGCGATCGTGCCGAGCATTGCCGCTGCGGCCAACCATTTCCTGATCATGTGCTGGATCTCCGATGAATACGGCCGGCGGCTGCCGACCGTGAGACCCAGTCTATCGATGCAACGCTTCCGTTTAAACCTGGCCGGATAGCCAACGCACGTAGCGGTCGACGCCTTCCTGCACGGTCAGGAACGGTGCGTCGTAACCGGCCGCACGCAGTTTCGTCTGGTCGGCCTGCGTGAAGCACTGGTACTTGCCGCGCAGCGCATCGGGGAACGGCACGTATTCGATCAGCCCTTGCTCGACCTGCTGCGCGAGCGTCAGCGGCGGCAGGTTGTCGAGCGCGCGCAACGTATTCACGACCGTCGACGCGATATCGTTGAACGGCTGCGCACGGCCCGTGCCGAGGTTGAAGATGCCCGACTTCTCCGGATGATCGAAGAAGAACAGGTTGACCTTCGTCACGTCCTCGATCGACACGAAGTCACGCGTCTGCTCGCCCGGTGCGTAGCCGTTGTACTCGCCGAACAGCTTCACCTTGCCTTCCGCGCGGAACTGGTTGAAGTTGTGGAACGCGACCGATGCCATGCGGCCCTTGTGCGTCTCGCGCGGGCCGTACACGTTGAAGTAGCGGAAGCCCGCGATCTGGCTCTTCGCGGTCGGCAGCACACGACGGATCACCTGGTCGAACAGGAACTTCGAATAGCCGTAGACATTCAGCGGCGCCTCGACGTCGCGCTCCTCGACGAATCGCGTCGAGCCGCCGTAGGTCGCCGCCGACGACGCGTACAGGAACTGCGTGCCCTGTGCGAGGCAGGTGTCGAGCAACGCGCGGCTGTAGCGGAAGTTGTTGTCCATCATGTAGCGGCCGTCGGTTTCCATCGTGTCCGAGCACGCACCTTCGTGGAACACCGCGCGTACCTTGCCGAAATCGCCGCGTGCGAAACGTTCGACGAATTCCGACTTGTCCAGATAGTCGTCGATCTCGCAATCGACGAGATTCCGGAACTTGTCCGCGCGCGTCAGGTTGTCGACCGCGATGATGCGCGTCTCGCCGCGCTCGTTGAGCGCCTTGACGATGTTCGCGCCGATAAAACCGGCTGCGCCGGTGACGATGAGGGTCATGATCGTCCTGCCTGAAAAGTGCGAGCCATGCGTGCGGCGCGCTCATCGCGCCGCCGCATGCGCTCAATGAAACAGTTCGTCGTAGTCCACCGTGGCCGTGCCGAGCTTGCCGACCACGATGCCTGCCGCGCGATTCGCGAGCACGACGGCGTCGACGAGCGGCACACCGGCGCCGAGCATCGTGGCGACCGTCGCGATCACGGTGTCGCCCGCGCCCGACACGTCGAACACTTCGCGTGCGAGCGCCGGCGCATGCAGCTCGCCGCCCGCGGAAAAGAGCGTCATGCCCTCTTCCGAACGCGTGAGCAGCAGCGCGTCGATGCCGAGCTCCGCACGCAGGTTCGCGACGCGCGCGCGCAGGTCATCTTCCGATTTCCATTGCCCGACCACCTCGCGCAGTTCCGCGCGATTCGGCGTGATCAGCGAGGCGCCGCGATAGCGTGCCCAGTCGTCGCCCTTCGGGTCGACCAGCACCGCCTTGCCGGCCGCACGCGCCTTCTCGATCATCGTCGTGACGTGCGTCAGGCCGCCTTTCGCGTAATCCGACATCAGCACGACGTCGTGCTGCGGCAGCAGCGCATCGAAGCGCGCGAGCCCCGCGAGCAGCACCTCGTGCGTCGGCATGGCCTCGAAGTCGACGCGCAGCAGTTGCTGCTGGCGCGCGAGCACGCGCAGCTTGATCGTGGTCGGCAGCGCCGGGTCGCGTTCGAGATGCGGCGTCACGCCGCTGCTGCCGAGCAGTTCGACGATGCGCTCGCCGGGTTCGTCGCACCCGACGACGCACAGCAACCCGGCCTGGCCGCCGAGCGTCACGGCGTTGCGCGCGACGTTGGCCGCACCGCCGAGCCGCTCTTCCTGACGCTGCACGTGCACGACCGGCACGGGCGCCTCGGGCGAAATGCGATCGACGTTGCCGAACCAGTAACGGTCGAGCATCACGTCGCCAACGACAAGCACGCGCGAGCGCGCGAGTTGCGCACGCGGTACCGGAACGACCTCGCGGAGAGTATTCATCGTGTGATCAGCCACGGGAGGACGACTGGGGATCGACATACGGCCGGCCGATCGCGTAGTAGTCGATGCCCAGTTCGGCCATCGCATCCGGCTCGTACAGGTTGCGCCCGTCGAAGATCACCGGCGCCTTCAGTTCAGCCTTCAGGCGCGTGAAATCGGGGCTCCGGAATTCCTTCCACTCGGTCACGATCACGAGCGCGTCCGCGCCCGTCACGGCGATGTCCTGCGTGTCGACGAGATGGAGCCGCGCCAGCGCGCCAGGATCGGTATCGAAGTCGAGCGCAAACACGCGCCGCGCCTCGTCGATCGCGACCGGATCGTACGCACGCACGGTCGCGCCGCGTTCGAGCAGCGCGGCGATCAGGCGGCGGCTCGGCGCCTCGCGCATGTCATCGGTGTTCGGCTTGAACGCCAGGCCCCAGACCGCGAACTCGCGGCCGGTCAGGTCGGCACCGAAGCGCTGCTCGATCTTGCCGATCAGCACGTCCTTCTGCGCATGGTTGGCCGCCTCGACGGCTTCCAGGATGCGCAACGGCTGGCCGTTCTCGCCGGCCGTGCGAATCAGCGCCTGGACGTCCTTCGGGAAGCACGAGCCGCCGTAGCCGACGCCGGCGTACAGGAAGTGATAGCCGATGCGTGGATCGGAGCCGATCCCGCGGCGCACGGCCTCGATGTCGGCGCCGACCTTGTCGGCAAGATTCGACATCTCGTTCATGAACGAGATACGCGTCGCAAGCATCGCATTCGCCGCATATTTCGCGAATTCCGCCGAACGCACGTCCATGTAGATCGTGCGCTCATGGTTACGGTTGAACGGCGCGTAAAGCTTCTTCATCTTCTCGCGCGCGATCGTGCCCGTCTCGTCGTCGTCGACGCCGATGATGATCCGGTCCGGACGCATGAAGTCCTCGACCGCGGCACCTTCCTTCAGGAACTCCGGGTTCGACACGACCGAGAAGCGATGCGCGACGCTGCCCGCCAGCCCGCGGGCGGCAAGCGCTTCGTCGACCACGCCGCGCACGCGCTGTGCGGTACCGACCGGCACGGTCGACTTGTCGACGATCACCTTGAAGCCCGTCATGTGGCGGCCGATGTTGCGCGCGGCTTCGAGCACGTACTGCAGGTCGGCCGAGCCGTCCTCGTCGGGCGGCGTGCCGACGGCGATGAACTGGATCTCGCCGTGCGCGACGCTTGCCTCGATGTCGGTCGAAAAGCGCAGGCGCCCCGCCGCGCGGTTGCGCGCGATGATGTCCAGCAGCCCAGGTTCGTGAATCGGCATCCCGCCGTTGTTCAGGATGTCGATCTTGCGCGGATCGACGTCGAGGCAGAAGACGTCGTGGCCGATCTCCGCCAGGCAGGCGCCCGTGACGAGACCGACATAGCCGGTGCCGATGATGGTGATTTTCATAGATGTTCCGGTACTTCCCGGTAATTGACTAACTTGGCCGCCGGGACGAACCCGGCGGCAACCGCAGTGCGTTGGCTCCGCGTGCCGGGATCAGCCCGGCATCGCAGGATCGACGCGACGCGGCGCATAGGTTTCCCAGCCGCTGCAGCCCGGACACTGCCAGTAGAAATTGCGCGCCCGGAAACCGCAATTCTGGCACGTATACCGTGGCAAATTCTTGGTGCGCTGCTTGATCAGCGCACGCATCATTTCAAGTTCCTTACGGCGCGGTTCGTCGGCCGCCGCGATCTGCGCATCGAGCAGGTGCAGCATCCCCGACAGGTTCGGCGACTTCTCCATCTGCGTGCGCGCGAGCGTGTGCGCCGCGTCCTGGCCGCACAAGCCCGCGATGTGCTGGTATGCGATGTCGAGAAGGTCGTTCGACGGATAGCGGTCGACATAGCCCATCAGCAGCTCGGCACCTTCGGCGTTCTTGCCGAGCGCGACGTACGCCTTCATCAGCTTGTCGGCGACGAGCGGCAGATACGCCGGATTCTGCGCTTCGACGCGCTTCCAGTGCTCGATCGCGGCCGCATGGTTGCCCTCGGCCGCCGCGGCGTCGCCGGAGAGGATCGTCGCGCGAACGTTCTGCGGGTTCACGGTCAACGCGAGGCGCAACTGTTCGGCAGCCGCTGCCGCGTTCTTGCGCTGCAGCGCGTCCTGCGCAAGTTCGCAGTGAAACTGCGCAATTTCGACGCCGAGCGGTTTGTCGCTCATCGACTCGATGCGCTTCGCCGTATCGATCGACTTGTTCCAGTCCTTCTCGATCTCGTAGATCGTCAGCAGCGCCCGCTGCGCGCCGAGTGCGTAATCGCCGTCGGCGAGTTTGTGGAACGCCTCCTCGGCGCGATCGAGCAGGCCGGCCTTCAGGAAGTCCTGGCCGAGTTCGTACAGTGCGTGGTCGCGTTCGTTGACCGGCAGGTCCGTGCGGCTCAGCAGGTTCTGGTGCACGCGGATCGCGCGGTCGGTTTCGCCGCGGCGGCGAAACAGGTTGCCGAGCGCGAAGTGCAGCTCGACCGTCTCGGGATCCAGCTTGGCGACCTCGATGAACGCGTCGATCGCCTTGTCGGGTTGTTCGTTCAACAGAAAATTCAGGCCGCGGAAATACGAGCGCGGCAGGTTGGCACTCTCCGACAGGAGATTCTTAAGGTCATAGCGTGACGCCGCCCAACCGAGCGCGAACGCGACCGGAATCGCGAGCAACCACCAGAAATCCAGATCCATGCGAAATATCGAAGCAGAGACGAAAACCGCGCGATGATCGCGCGGCGTCCGTGTTAAATGACGGGCGGCATCGGCGGCTGGTCGATGACGGCCGGCGTTTCGCGCGCCGCGCGCAGATCGCGCTTCAGGCGCCCGTTCTCGAGACGCAGGCGGAAGATCGAAGGCAGCGCGGACAGCAAGCCAGCCAGCAGCCCCACGGCGAAGAACGCGAGGCCGATCAGGATCAGCGGCGCCTGCCATGAATAGCCGGCCACGAAATTCAGCGTCGCGGTTTGCGTATTGGCCAGCGCAAGCACCAGCAGCAGTACGAACACCAATACCCGGATCAGCCAGACGATAAACTTCATGAAGCCCTCTCTTTGTTGAGGTTTGCCGCGGCGCGCGACTCCCCTTCGTCGCGCCGAATCGACCCGTATTGTAAAGGAAGCGTTTCCGCGGCTGCGCACATCCTGCTCGCACCCGTTGCGTCGCATTCGCCGAAAATGAAAAAAGCGCCCGCAAGGGGCGCTTTTCTTTTCAGCCTTCGCCGGATGGGTTCCGGGCAATCCGGGTGACGCTCAACGCTCGTCGTCCGGATCGTCAGCCTTCAGCGGTTCACCGGCGCGGCCGTCGACGCGTTCCCGCAACTCCTTGCCAGGCTTGAAGTGCGGCACGAACTTCTCGGGCACCTGCACTTTTTCCCCTGACTTCGGGTTGCGTCCGACGCGCGCCGGGCGACGGTTGAGGCCAAAGCTGCCGAAACCCCGAATTTCGATACGATGCCCTTTCGCCAGAGCGTCAGACATCGCATCGAGCATCGTTTTCACCGCGAAATCCGCATCCTTGAGGACAAGTTGCGGAAATCGCGATGCCAGCTGCGCGACCAACTCGGATTTGGTCATACTTCAGCAGACCTCGTGAGGCTTACTGGTTCTGGCCGTCGAGCTTCGCCTTCAGCAGCGCGCCGAGGTTGGTCGTACCGGTCGCAGCAGCGCTGGTGTCCGACTGCAGGCCGCGGATCGCTTCCTGTTGTTCAGCCGAATCCTTCGCCTTGATCGACAGGTTGATGCCGCGCGACTTGCGATCGATGTTGATCACCATCGCGTTGACCTTGTCGCCTTCCTTCAGCACGTTGCGTGCGTCTTCGACGCGATCCTGCGAGATTTCCGACGCACGCAGGTAGCCCTCGATGTCGCCCGTCAGCGTGACGACCGCACCCTTCGCATCGACCGTCTTCACGACGCCGTCGACGATCGAGCCCTTGTCGTTCATTGCAACGTAGTTGCTGAACGGGTCGCCTTCGAGCTGCTTGATGCCGAGCGAAATACGCTCCTTCTCGACGTCGATACCGAGCACGATCGCTTCGACTTCGTCGCCCTTCTTGTACTTGCGAACGGCTTCTTCGCCGGCTTCGCTCCACGACAGGTCCGACAGGTGGACCAGGCCGTCGATGCCGCCCGGCAGACCGATGAACACGCCGAAGTCGGTGATCGACTTGATTGCGCCCGTGATCTTGTCGCCCTTCTTGAAGTTGCGGCTGAAGTCATCCCACGGATTCGGCTTGCACTGCTTCATGCCGAGGCTGATACGACGGCGGTCTTCGTCGATCTCGAGGACCATGACTTC
This sequence comes from Burkholderia sp. AU4i, assembly GCF_000466765.1. Taxonomy (NCBI): domain Bacteria; kingdom Pseudomonadati; phylum Pseudomonadota; class Betaproteobacteria; order Burkholderiales; family Burkholderiaceae; genus Burkholderia; species Burkholderia sp. AU4i. Next base: position 15,579 of record NZ_ASSI01000033.1, read on the forward strand.
GACTTCGTCGCCCAGCTGGACAACCTTCGACGGAGCAACGTTCTTGTTGGTCCAGTCCATTTCCGACACGTGGACGAGGCCTTCGATGCCCGATTCCACTTCGACGAATGCGCCGTAGTCGGTGATGTTCGTGACCTTGCCGAACAGGCGCGTGCCCGACGGGTAACGGCGCGAGATGCCTTCCCACGGATCGTCGCCCAGTTGCTTGATGCCCAGCGAGACGCGGTTCTTCTCTTGGTCGAACTTGAGGATCTTCGCGGTGACTTCCTGGCCAACCGACAGAACTTCGCTCGGGTGACGCACACGACGCCATGCGATGTCGGTGATGTGCAGCAGGCCGTCGATGCCGCCGAGGTCGACGAACGCGCCGTAGTCGGTGATGTTCTTGACCACGCCGTTGACGATCGCGCCTTCCTTCAGCGTCTCGAGCAGCTTCGCGCGCTCTTCGCCTTGGGTTGCTTCGATCACTGCACGACGCGACAGCACGACGTTGTTACGCTTGCGATCGAGCTTGATCACGCGGAACTCGAGCGTCTTGCCTTCGTACGGGGTCGTGTCCTTGACCGGACGCGTGTCGACCAGCGAACCCGGCAGGAACGCGCGGATGCCGTTGACCATCACGGTCATGCCGCCCTTCACCTTGCCGGTGATCGTGCCGGTGACGAGTTCGTTGTTGTCGAGAGCCTTTTCCAGCGACAGCCACGATGCAAGGCGCTTCGCCTTGTCGCGCGACAGGATCGTGTCGCCGTAGCCGTTTTCGAGTGCGTCGATCGCGACGGACACGAAATCGCCCGACTGCACCTCAACCTCGCCCTGATCGTTCAGGAATTCCTCGATCGGAATGTAAGCCTCGGACTTCAGGCCTGCATTGACGACCACGAAGTTGTGGTCGACGCGCACGACTTCGGCGGAAATCACTTCGCCGGCGCGCATGTCTTGGCGGGTCAGCGACTCTTCGAACAGAGCCGCGAAAGATTCAGTATTCGGGGTGGAGGTTTGCAGGTCGGACATAAAAATCTGATTGTGCATGGATCGCTGTGCCACGCCGGCCGGAATGGCAGGCTGAAAGGGCCAGATCGATGACCACACGGGGTTAAGGGTTCGAAACACGCTCCGCGCTTGCGACGCGGAACACCTACCGCTACCCGCCTTCTCAGGCGGGCTGGCCGAGCGCCCGGTACCACTGCAGCACCTGGTCGACCGCTTCATCGACCGAAAGCGCCGACGTATCGAGCAGCTTGGCATCTGCCGCAGGCTTCAGCGGCGCGGCCGCGCGATTGCTGTCGCGCGCATCACGTTCACGAAGATCCCGGAGCAAGTCATCTATATTAGCAGAAAAACCTTTTTGCATCAATTGCTTATGCCGCCTGGTCGCGCGCGCCTCGGCGCTGGCCGTCAGGAACACCTTCAACACGGCGTCCGGGAAGATCACGGTGCCCATGTCGCGCCCGTCTGCAACGAGGCCCGGCGTCTTGCGGAACGCGCGCTGACGCGCGACGAGCGCGGTGCGCACCGGCCCATGCACGGCAATCGCCGATGCGCGGTTGCCGACCGCTTCGGCACGGATGTCGTTCGACACATCGACGCCGTCGAGCTGCGCGCAGCCCTCCCGGAACGTGATGTGGAGATCGTCGATCAGCTTCACCAGCGCGTCGATGTCCTCTGCCGCGATGCCGTAGCGCACGCTCGCGAGCGCGGCGAGGCGGTACAGCGCGCCGCTGTCGAGCAGGTGGAAGCCAAGATGCGCGGCGACGAGCGCGGCGACGGTGCCCTTGCCGGAAGCAGTGGGACCGTCGATCGTGATGACGGGAGTCGGGTGAAAGGGTCGGGTCGATTTCATCGGAAACAGTCGGGTCAGGCTTTGGCGAGCGCGGCGAAGCGGTCGAAATAGTCGGGGAACGTCTTGCCGACGCACTTCGGATCGTTGATCCGCACGGGCACACCGCCCAGGCTGACGAGCGAGAAACACATCGCCATCCGGTGATCGTCGTACGTGTCGATCGCCGCGTTCGGCGTGAGCTTTTCCGGCGGCGTGACGACGAGATAGTCAGGACCTTCCTCGACGATCGCGCCGACCTTGCGCAGTTCGGTCGCCATCGCCGCGATGCGGTCGGTTTCCTTCACGCGCCAGCTTGCGATGTTGCGCAGCGTGCTCGGGCCGTCGGCGAACAGCGCCGCGACCGCGATCGTCATCGCCGCATCGGGAATCAGGTTGAAGTCCATGTCGATCGGCTCGAGCTTGCCGTGGTCGTGGCCGATGCCGCGCACTTCGATCCAGTCGTCGCCCATCGTCACGTTCGCGCCCATCTGCATCAGCGCGTTCGCGAAGCCGACGTCGCCCTGGATGCTCGCGCGCCCCACGCCCTCGACACGCAGCGGCCCGCCGCCGAGCGCGCCGGCCGCGAGGAAATACGACGCCGACGATGCGTCGCCCTCGACCATGATCTGCCCCGGCGATTTGTAGCGAACCCCGGCCGGCACGACGAAGCGCTGCCAGCCATCGCGTTCGACGGTCACGCCGAAGCGCTCCATCAGCCGGATCGTGATGTCGATGTACGGCTTCGAGATCAGCTCGCCGTCGATCTCGACGACGAGCCGGCCGTCCTTCGCCTTCACGAGCGGCAGCGTCATCAGGAGCGCCGTGAGGAACTGGCTCGACACGTCGCCGCGCACGCGGATCGGCGCATCGACCGAGATCGTCGCAGGCTTGATCCGCAGCGGCGGGAAGCCTTCGTTCAGCTCGTAGTCGATCTGCGCGCCGATCTGGCGCAGGCCGTCGACGAGATCGCCGATCGGTCGCTCGTGCATGCGCGGCACGCCGTGCACGCGATAGTCGCCGCCGTTCACCGCGAGCGCGGCGGTCAGCGGCCGCACGGCGGTGCCCGCGTTGCCGAGGAACAGGTCGGCCGTCTTCGCGGTGAATGCGCCGCGCGTGCCCGTGACGACACAGGTGTCGCCGTCGCGCGCGAGCTTCACGCCGAGCTTGCCGAGCGCGTCGAGCATCACGCGCGTGTCGTCGGAGTCGAGCAGGTTGGTGATCGTCGTTTCGCCTTCGGCCAGCGCCGCGAGCAGCAGCACGCGGTTCGAAATGCTCTTCGAGCCGGGCAGGCGCACGGTGCCCGATGCGCTGGAGTACGGGCCGAGATCGAGATAGTCCATGGGAATCGTCCTGTTATTTCTTGACCGGTTCGGCAGCGGGCGCGCCGCCGCGCTCCTGCCATGCCTTGCGCGCGGCGCGCGAACGCGTGAACACGGCTTCGAGCGCCGCGCCGTCGCCGGCGTCGATCGCTGCGCGCAGCCGCGTGAGCACGCGCGTATAGCCGTCGAGCTCGTCGAGCAGCGCCGCGCGATTCGCGACGCACACGTCGCGCCACATCTCCGGACTCGACGCCGCGATGCGCGTGAAATCGCGGAAACCGCCCGCCGCGTACGAGAATTTGAGTTCCGCGTCGGCCTCGCCGAGGATCTGCTCGACGAGCGCGAACGACAGCACGTGCGGCAAATGGCTGATCGACGCAAACACGCGATCGTGCTGCTCCGTGGTCATCGTGCGCACGTCAGCGCCGGTCGCGCGCCACATCGCGTCGATCCGCGCAACGGATTCGGGCGCATTCTCCGGCAGCGGGCACAGCACCACGTTGCGGCCGACGTACAGATCCGGCAACGCGGCCTCGACGCCGCTCGACTCGCGACCGGCAATCGGATGCCCCGGCACGAACTGCGCGATGCGTGCGCCGAGCGCGTCGCGCGCGGCCGCGACGACGTCGGACTTGGTGCTGCCGGCATCGGTGACGATCGTCGCCTCTTCAAGCCACGGCGCGATGCGCTTGAGCAACGGGCCCGTTTGCGCAACGGGTGCCGCCAGCAGCACGAGATCGGCGCCGGCCAGCGCATCGCGCAATTGCGCGTCATCGTCGAGCGCCGCCGCGCGATCGATCACGCCGAGCGCGAGCGCGCGCTCGACCGACGCACGCGAACGGCCCACGCCGACGACCTCGCCCGCACCGCCCGGCGCGCGTTCGCGCAGCGCGCGGGCCAGCGATCCGCCGATCAGGCCGACGCCGAAAATGACCAGTTTGTTGAATGCAAAGCCTGACACGACAAGAGCCAAGTTACGCGCGCGGAACGACGCCCCGCATGCGGAATTCCAGATTCCGGGCAACGGGCCCGCACCCGGCGCAACCTGCGCCGGACGCGGGCCGAACCCGCCTTCGGCAGCGCCGACCGGCCTGCCCTGCCCGCCTCGCCGCAACGCCTGCCCGGGCAGGCGACGGGCCGCCGCGTTTCAGCGTGCGCGCGGATACGAACCGAGTATCTTCAGGAACGCGGCCTTCTGGCCGAGTTCCGCGAGCGCGGCCGCTACCGCCGCATCGTCGCGGTGCCCTTCGATATCGATGTAGAAGTAGTACTCCCACGTGCCGACGCGCGCCGGGCGCGACTCGAAGCGCGTCATCGACACGCCGTGCCGCGCGAGCGGCTCGAGCAGCTTGAACACGGCGCCCGGTTCGTTCTTCACCGACACGATCAGCGACGTCTGGTCGTGACCGCTTTGCCCGGCCGGCTGCTTGCCGACGATGACGAAGCGCGTGCGGTTGTGCGGATCGTCCTGGATCAGCGAGAACGCGATCTGCAATCCGTAGTGCGCGGCCGCACGGTCGCCCGCGATCGCCGCGACGGTCGGTTCGGCCGCCGCGAGACGCGCGGCCTCCGCATTGCTCGCCACGGCCTGCCGCTCGAGCTGCGGCGCGTTCGCCGCGAGCCACTGCTGGCATTGCGCAAGCGCCTGCGCATGCGCGCAGACGCGCTTCACGCCGTCGAGCGTGCCGCCCTGCGTCAGCAGGTTGTGATGGATCGGCAGCGCGAGCTCACCGCTGATCAGCAGTTGCGTCTGCAGCAGCAGGTCGAGCGTGCGCGACACGGCGCCTTCGGTCGAATTCTCGACCGGCGCGATGCCGTATGCGGCAGCCCCGGCCTCGACCGAGCGGAATACTTCGTCGATCGACGGGCACGGCAGCCCTTCGATCGACTGGCCGAAATACTCGAGCATCGCCTGCTCGCTGTACGTGCCGACCGGCCCGAGGAACGCGACGTGGATCGTCTGCTCGAGCGCGCGGCTCGCGGCCATGATCTCGCGCCAGATGGCGCTGATGTGCTCGCTCGCGAGCGGCCCCGCGCTCATGTCCTGCAGCCGCGCGATCACCTGCAGCTCGCGCTCCGGCCGGAACACCGGCGCGTTGAAATGCTTCTTGACCTCGCCCACCTCCAGCGCCACCGCGGCGCGCTGGTTCAGGAGCGCGATCAGCTGCGCATCGATCGCGTCGATGCGATCGCGCAGCGGTTTCAGGCGGGAATTCAGTTCGTCGTCCATGCGTTTTGCCGTGCTGTTTGAACAGCGCCGCCGTCAGGCGCCGCGCTGCTCGAAGTCCTTCATGTACTCGACGAGCGCTTTCACGCCCTCGAGCGGCACCGCGTTGTAGATCGACGCCCGCATGCCACCGACGGACTTGTGGCCCTTCAGCTGCAGCAGCCCGCGCGCCTTTGCGCCGGCAAGGAAGTCTTCGTTGCGCGTTTCGTCGGCCAGGAAAAACGGCACGTTCATTCGCGAACGTGCTGCCGGCTCGACCTTGTTCAGATAGAAACTGCTCGCATCGATCGTGTCGTAGAGCAGCTTCGCCTTTTCGATATTGCGGGCCTCGATCGCTTCGAGGCCGCCCTGCCGCTTCAGCCACTGGAATACCAGACCCGCGATGTAGATCGCGTAGGTGGGCGGCGTGTTGTACAGCGAGTTGTTCGCGGCAATGGTCTTCCATTCGAACGCGGACGGGCAGATCGACAGCGAGCGGTCGAGCAGGTCCTCGCGCACGATCACGAGCGTCACACCGGCCATCCCGATGTTCTTCTGCGCACCGCCGAACAGCACACCGTACTTCGCGACGTCCATCGGACGCGACAGGATGTGCGACGAGACATCCGCGACCAGCGGCACGTCGCCGAGATCGGGAATCTCGAACGTCTCGACGCCATCGATCGTTTCGTTGGTGCACAGATGCACGTAGGCCGGATCGTCCGACAGTTGCCATTCGGCGCGCGCGGGCGCACGCGTGAAGCCGTCTTCCGTCTTGCCGGTTGCGGCGAGATGCGGCGTGCCGTACTTCTTCGCTTCGCTGAACGATTTCTGCGACCACGAGCCCGTCACGACGAAGTCGGCCGTCTTGCGCGAGCCGAGCAGGTTCATCGGCACGATCGCGTTTTCGGCGATACCGCCGCCCTGCAGGAACAGGATCCGATGGCTTGCCGGCACGCCGAGCAGGTCGCGCAGGTCGGTCAGCGCGGCCTCGTGGATCGACATGAACTCCTTGCCGCGATGGCTCATCTCCATCACGCTCATACCGCTGCCGTGCCAGTCGAGCATTTCGTCGGCGGCTTGCCGCAGCACTTCCTCGGGCATCGCCGCAGGGCCGGCGGAGAAATTAAAGACGCGCATCGTGAAAACCTCGGAGGGACGCGACCGGCTCGCCGCCGGCAGAACGCGCCAGAAAAGAAATGGCCGCTTGCGCTCGCGCGCAAACGGCCATTATCGCACTGTCGTCAGGCTCCCGCCAAACCCGGCCGAACGGCCGGTAGCGTGCCCGGACGGCTTTACTTGCCCGGCTTGACTGCTGCGACTTCCTTGTCAGCCTGCGTACGCGTTGCCTGGATCGCTTGCGGCATGTACTTCTGCATCAGGCCGTTGACCACGTCGCGACCGACCTGATCCTGAACCTGGATGAACTTGCGGCCCGTCGGGCTCTTGTAGAACGTCGTCAGATCCTTGATCTCCGACGTGCTGTAGTACTTCGCGTAGGCGTCGTACTGAGCCGACATCGCGTCGTTCTGGAACTGTTGCGTACCGAACACCTTGCCTGCGCCGTCGACCAGCTTCGGCACCGCGTTCTTTTGCAGCGTCGGAACGGCAGCCTGCTTCTGCTTGTCGTTCAGCGTCTTGTTTTCCGACAGCGCGTCCGACAGGATTGCCGGCACGAGTTGCTTGGCCTGCATTTCGGCGCTGTTGCCGATTGCCGACACGAGCTTCGGCGCGTCGATCGCGTCGAGCAGATCCTTGATCGCAGCCTTCTTGTCGGCGTCGATCGGCGCAGCTGCCGCGGCAGGCGCCGGTGCGGAATTCGACAGCGCTTGCGCCATCGCGAACGTCGGCACCAGTGCAGCCAGCAGGACCAGTTGCTTGAATTGCTTTTGCATCATCACTCCCTTTTGGAAATATGAATGGTTGCTCGCCGGCCGCGGCGCTTCACGCCCGCGGCGGCCAGAGTCTCATCCGTTCTTCAGGCTTCGCCGTCCGACGCCTCGTCGGCCTCGCCATCGCCCTCCTCGGCCTCCGCGATCTGCTGCAGGCCGGAGAGCTTGGTACCCTCATCGAGACTGATGAGTGTAACACCTTGCGTGGCACGCCCCATCTCGCGAATCTCCGAGACACGGGTGCGAATCAACACGCCGGCCGTCGTGATCAGCATGATCTGATCCTCGGCGTCGACGAGCGTCGCGGCCACGACCTTGCCGTTACGCTCCGACGTCTGGATCGCGATCATACCCTTCGTGCCGCGGCCGTGACGCGTGTACTCGGTGATCGGCGTGCGCTTGCCGTAGCCGTTCTCGGTCGCGGTGAGCACGGTCTGCTCCTCGCTGCCCGCGACCAGCATCGCGATGACCTGCTGCCCGTCCTCGAGCTGCATGCCGCGCACGCCTCGCGCCTCGCGCCCCATCGGACGCACGTCGTTCTCGTCGAAGCGCACGGCCTTGCCGGAATCGGAGAACAGCATCACGTCGTGCGCACCGTCGGTGATCGACGCGCCGATCAGGAAGTCGCCCTCGTCGAGGCCGACCGCGATGATGCCCTTCTTCATCGGACGGCTGAATGCCTCGAGCGGCGTCTTCTTCACGGTGCCAAGCGACGTCGCCATGAAGATGAACTTGTCGGCCGAGAACTCCTTGACCGGCAGCACGACGTTGATCTTCTCGCCTTCCTGCAGCGGGAACATGTTGACGATCGGGCGGCCGCGCGAGTTGCGCGAGCCCTGCGGCACTTCGTAGACCTTGACCCAGTAAACGCGGCCGCGGTTCGAGAAGCACAGGATGTAGTCGTGCGTGTTCGCGATGAACAGCGTCTCGATCCAGTCGTCTTCCTTCATCTGCGTCGCCTGCTTGCCGCGGCCGCCGCGCTTCTGCGCGCGGTACTCGGACAGCGGCTGCGACTTCACGTAGCCCGCGTGCGACATCGTGACGACCATGTCCTGCGGCGTGATCAGATCCTCGGTGTTCAGCTCGGTCGCGTTCAGCTCGATCTTCGAGCGGCGCGCGTCGCCGAACTCCGCCTTCACCGAGGTCAGCTCCTCGCCGATCATCGTCGTGATCCGCTCGGGGCGTGCGAGGATGTCCAGCAGGTCGGCGATCTGCGCCATCACTTCGCGGTACTCGCCGATGATCTTGTCCTGCTCGAGGCCGGTCAGGCGCTGCAGGCGCATCTGCAGGATTTCCTGGGCCTGCGTGTCGGACAGGCGGTACAGCCCGTCGCTCTGCATGCCGAACGCCGGGTTCAGGCCTTCCGGGCGGTACGCGGAGCGGCCGCCGGCCGCCGCGTTCTCGCTCTCGGCGCGCGTGAGCATCTCGCGCACGAGCGACGAATCCCACGGCTTCGCCATCAACTCCGCTTTCGCGATCGGCGGCGTCGGCGCTGCCTTGATGATCGCGATGAACTCGTCGATGTTGGCGAGCGCGACCGCGAGACCTTCGAGCACATGGCCACGCTCACGGGCCTTGCGCAGTTCGTAGATCGTGCGGCGCGTCAGCACTTCGCGTCGGTGCGACAGGAAGCACTGCAGGATTTCCTTCAGGTTCAGCAGCTTCGGCTGGCCGTCGACCAGCGCGACCATGTTCATGCCGAACGTATCCTGGAGCTGCGTCGCCTTGTACAGGTTGTTCAGCACCACTTCCGGCACTTCACCGCGCTTGAGCTCGATCACGACGCGCATGCCGCTCTTGTCGGACTCGTCGCGGATGTCGGAGATGCCTTCGAGCTTCTTCTCGTTGACGAGCTCGGCGATCCGCTCGAGCAGCGAGCGTTTGTTCACCTGGTACGGCAGCTCGTCGACGATGATCGCCATCCGCTGGCCGCGGTCGATCTCCTCGAAGTGCGTGGCCGCGCGCATCACGACGCGGCCGCGCCCGGTGCGGTAGCCGTCGCGCACGCCGGCGACGCCGTAGATGATGCCGGCCGTCGGGAAATCCGGCGCCGGGATGATCTCGATCAGCTCGTCGATCGTCGCTTCCGGGTTACCCAGCAGGTGCTGGCACGCGTCGACGACTTCGTTCAGGTTGTGCGGCGGGATGTTGGTCGCCATGCCGACCGCGATGCCCGACGAGCCGTTGATCAGCAGGTTCGGGATGCGCGACGGCAGGACCGACGGCTGCATTTCGTTGCCGTCGTAGTTCGGCTCGAAATCGACCGTTTCCTTGTCGATGTCGGCGAGCAGCTCGTGACCGATCTTCGCCATGCGAATTTCGGTGTAACGCATCGCCGCGGCATTGTCGCCGTCGATCGAGCCGAAGTTGCCCTGCCCGTCGATCAGCATGTAGCGCAGCGAGAAGTCCTGCGCCATCCGCACGATCGTGTCGTACACCGCGGTGTCGCCGTGAGGATGGTATTTACCGATCACGTCACCGACGATACGCGCCGACTTCTTGTACGCGCGGTTCCAGTCGTTGTTCAGTTCGTGCATCGCGAACAACACGCGCCGGTGCACGGGCTTCAGGCCATCGCGGACATCCGGGAGGGCACGTCCGACGATCACGCTCATCGCGTAATCGAGATACGAACGGCGCATTTCCTCCTCTAGGGAGGTGGGCAGGGTCTCTTTGGCGAATTGATCCATGTATCCGTATCGTTTCGGAGCGAAGACGGCGAACGCCTTTCGCGTGGGCGCTGCATGCGCAACGCAACGCGAGATTCTAACATGCGCCCATCAGCCGCCAATTCGCCGCCCCCTCTATATATAAATAGCGAAAATCGCGGCCACGTCGATTCGACCGAAATCGCGCGCGACTCGACGCCGCAGGCGATCCCTTCACACTTGTTTCACGCGCACGAGTAAACAACCACGCACATTCGCGCAATTTCGCCGACACACTCTTGACAATCTCTGAAAGTTGCGGCAGGCCGGTGTTGCGCATGCACCACAAAGTTGAAGCGATCTTAGGGTGGGGAGGATTTTTTTTCGTAGGAAGGGAACGATATGGCAAAATGCCAACGCACTGAAAGTTAGACGCTGCTCGAAGTCTACACAGAGCGGTGCCGCGTTTTTTGTGCCGCACCAATGTTATACTTCGAGCAATGTATGACTTGTCACCGTCAACAGGCTCGCAGTAAACCTGCGGTAATCTCAATTTCGAGAGGAGAAATATGAATAAACTTTCAAAGCTCGCGTTCATTGCAGCTACCGCAGTTATGGCTGCATCCGCTTCGGCACAGTCGGTGCCGGCGTCGCGTCAAGCCGTCAATGACAACTGGGTGAACGGCACGGGCGAATGGGTGTGGATGAACGGCACGAACGAGCTCTGCTGGCGCGATGCGTTCTGGACGCCGGCCACCGCCAACGCGAAGTGCGATGGCGCACTGGTCGCCCAGGCACCGCAGCCGCCGGTCGCTCCGGTCGCTCCGGCTATCTCGAGCCAGAAGATCACGTATCAAGCTGACGCACTGTTCGACTTCGACAAGGCAACGCTCAAGCCGCTGGGCAAGCAAAAGCTGGACGAACTGGCTTCGAAGATCGAAGGCATGAACACGGAAGTGGTCGTCGCAACGGGCTACACGGACCGCATCGGTTCGGACAAGTACAACGACCGTCTGTCGCTGCGCCGTGCGCAAGCCGTGAAGTCGTACCTGGTCAGCAAGGGTGTGCCGGCCAACAAGATCTACACGGAAGGCAAGGGCAAGCGCAACCCGGTCACGACGGGCTGCAACCAGAAGAACCGCAAGCAACTCATCGCCTGCCTCGCACCGGATCGCCGCGTGGAAGTCGAAGTGGTTGGTACGCAAGAAGTCCAGAAGACGACCGTTCCGGCAAACTAAGCCGCGGTTTTCGACTGCTTCAAAGCCCCGCCCCGGCGGGGCTTTTTCTTTGACGCCCGTCCAGGCGCCTGCCGCTTCGCCGCTCGTCCGCTTCTTATATACTCGGGGCTGACGAATCGCAGTACCGCCCTCCTCTCGTAGCCCGTTTGCCGACATGACCAACGCCGATCCGCACGAACTCCAGAAATTCAGCGACCTCGCCCATCGGTGGTGGGATCCGAACGCCGAATTCAAGCCGCTGCACGACCTGAACCCGGTCCGCCTCGGCTGGATCGATGCGCATGCGCACCTCGCCGGCAAGCGTGCACTCGACGTCGGCTGCGGCGGCGGCATCCTGTCCGAGTCGATGGCCGGACTCGGCGCACAGGTGAAAGGTATCGACCTGTCGACCGAAGCGCTCGGCGTCGCCGACCTGCACAGCCTCGAAAGCGGCATCTCGGTCGACTACGAAGCCATCGCCGCGGAAGCGATCGCCGCGCGTGAACCGGGCACCTACGATGTCGTCACGTGCATGGAGATGCTCGAGCACGTGCCGTCTCCCGGCGATGTCGTCGCCGCGTGCGCGACGCTCGTGAAGCCGGGTGGCTGGGTGTTCTTCTCGACGCTGAACCGCAACCTGAAGGCCTACCTGTTCGCCGTGATCGGCGCGGAGTACATCGCGCAAATGCTGCCGAAGGGCACGCACGACTACGCGCGCTTCATCCGCCCGTCGGAACTGGCCGGCTTCGTGCGTGCGACGGATCTGCACATCGTGGAGATCAAGGGCATCACGTATCACCCGATCGGCAAGCGCTTCGCGCTGTCGAACGACACCGACATCAACTACCTCGTCGCGTGCCGCCGCGGCGCATGACCCTCCACCCTGCATGACGACTCCCCTCTCGACCGCGCGGGCTGCACTCGACGAACCGCGCCTGCTGCACTGCGATGCCGTGCTGTTCGACCTGGACGGCACGCTCGCCGACACGGCCCCCGATCTCGCGGCGGCCGTCAACAAGATGCAACGCGTGCGCGACCTGCCCGAAACACCGCTCGACGTGCTGCGGCCGCTGGCCTCGGCCGGCGCGCGAGGCCTGCTCGGCGGCGCGTTCGGCATCGATCCGCACACACCCGGATACGAAGCGATGCGCGACGAGTTCCTGGCCAACTACGCGACGGATCTGTGTGTGCATACGACGCTGTTCCCCGGCATCGGCGACGTGCTCGACGAACTCGATGCGCGCGGCGTGCGCTGGGGGATCGTCACGAACAAGGCGATGCGGCTCACGGCGCCGCTCGTCGAGTTGCTCGGTCTCGCGCCACGCGCGGCCTGCGTCGTCGGGGGCGACACAACGCCGCACCCGAAGCCGCATCCGGCCCCGCTGCTGCATGCGGCCGACCAGTTGACGCTCGCGCCCGCACGCATCGTCTACGTCGGCGACGATCTGCGCGACATTCAGGCCGGCAGCGCCGCCGGCATGGCGACGATCGCGGCCGCGTACGGCTACTGCGGCGACGGCACCGCACCGGCCGACTGGCAAGCGCAGCATCTCGTCGACACAACACAGCAACTGCGCGAACTGCTGCGCGATGTTGGGCTATAATGATCGATCTTATCCGCGGGGGCGACCTGGTTTCGACAGGGGTTGTGAAGCGGCTAGGGCATGTCGAGGACCCGTCACCTCGTTAATCAATGGGAAAATCGTAACTGCAAACGACGATACGTTCGCACTGGCAGCCTAACGGCCGCCGTCCTCTGCCTAGTTCACTGACGGGCTAGTGTCGCAAGACCGGTAGCAATACCGCCAGAGGTCATTTACGTCAGTTAAGCCCTGTCGGCGTCGCGACGCCAGGGTCGAAAACCTAGCGAATCGCCGTAGTGCAGCGTGTTCGTCCGCGTCGCTGCGGTTAAATCAAATGACTGAACTAAACATGTAGAACTAGTCGTGGAGCGCTTCTGGACGCGGGTTCGATTCCCGCCGCCTCCACCAAATTCCGCGCTCGTCGCACGAACCCCGCATGACGCAAGTCTGCGGGGTTTTTTGTTGCCGCCGAAACGCATGCACCCTTCCCCTTCCGAAAAAGCGCCCAGCCACGGGCGGGCCGGGCGGAATGCCACCGGTATTCCGGCGACAGGAGGTGACGGATGTCCTGCCGCGCCCGCGCAATCATCGATCGCGCCAGGCGGCGGCCGACCCGGGTGCCGCAGTGCCGGACGCGTCGTCGCACCAGCACTCACGCACACCGGGCGATGTGTGGCTTAGCTGCCGCGATACAGCGACTTCATTTCTTCAGCGGTGGCCGGGCGCACACCCATTGCACGCGAACCCGATGCCGACGCACCTTGCGCCTGTGCACCGTAACCGCTGGCGTCGGCGCCTTGCGCTTGCGCCAGCGCGCTGCGCTGTTGCTCTGCAACACGCGCCGTTGCGGCCTGGATCGCTTCCGGATAATGCGGATCTTCGCCGCGAGCCGAGTTGTAACCTGCCTGCTGCAACTGGACCAGTTCGGCCCGAACCTGCGCGCGGGTGATCGTCGAACCCGACTGGGCAAACGACACGACCGGGGCAACGAGAGCAGCGGCAACGACAACAGCTTGAACGAGCGACTTCATGATGACCTACCTCCAGATTTGTCTGTATTCGCGGTGAACACCTTGTTCATCGCTGACAACTCGAAGTTTATGTAGGCGGATGCTTAAGAATAAGGCAGCTTTCTGGAAGACATCCTTCCTGATTTACGGGTTAACCCTAGATCACCTGCCAGGCCGACGATGTGCACATGCAGGCACCGCCAGACATCGAATCGCATGAAGATTCGCCGGAAAGCAAAAGCCCCGCGAAGCGGCAACGCTTCGCGGGGCTCGGACAGAACCGGAATCGCACGAGATTCCGGCAGTCGCCGGTCAACCGGTCAGGCCAGTACGTGGACGAAACGCCCGTCAAGCGAACCGGCGCCGCATGACCCTTGCGGACGCGCCCGTCCGCCCGGTTACTGGCTATCCATCGGACACTTCAGGTTGCAGCCGTTCGGATCGCCCAGGTCGCCCTTGCGGCGCAAGGCCGACTTCTTGCCGCTCTGGTATTTCTGCGACGGCGTCGACGCTGCGAACGGCATCTGCGGATGCTCGTTCAGGCGAAACTGTTCGCTCAGGATACCGCCAGGCACACCAGGGGAATTCTGCGCGAGCGCAAACGGCGAAACAGCGACCAGCAGCCCCGCGGTCAACGCTGCCGCGGCGAGGGGAACGGAAAATTTCATGGCGGGATGACGCTTGAACGGCGTGCTTGTTGGAACGTTGGTCAAGCGGCAAGCGTAGCGCAAATCCCCCGCTGCTGCAGCGCGGTTCGATCGCGCGCGCGTTACCGCGAATTGCCGCCCGGCACACTCGCGCCGTCGCCGCCGGCCAGCCCCGTCGCGATGCTCGTCAACGTTCCGCACGCAGCCGGGTCGTAGCCGTCGAGATGCGCGACTCGCTCGACGAAGCGCGCGTCGCGCAGCAGCGCCAGTACGCCGGCAAGCGGCCGCGCGTCGAGCCGCGCGCGTTCGCACGCGAAATAATAGTCTTCGTCGACGACCGGGATGAAATCGAGCCCGAAATGATGGGCCGCAGGCTCGACGCCGAAGCCGAGATCGGCCATCCCGCTCGCGACGAACGCCGCGATCGCCGAATGCGTGAGTTCGGCCGACGCGTAGCCGTCGATGCGCTCCGGATCAATGCCGATCGCGCGCAGCGCGAGGTCCAGCAGCATGCGCGTGCCCGACCCCGGCTGGCGGTTGACGAAGCGGATGTCATTGCGCGCGAGATCCGCGAGGCCGCGAACCTGCTTCGGGTTGCCGCGCGGGACGAACAGCCCCTGCTGGCGCCGAGTCAGGTGGATCAGCACATGACGCGTATCGTCGAGCCACGGCCGGTAGATTTGCGCGCACTGCGCACGAAACGCACCGCGCGGCAGATGGAAGCCCGCCAGGTCGCACTCGCCGCGGGCAAGCGCCTGCACGGCCTCGACGCTCTCACGATACTTGATGTCGACAGCCGCCTGCGCATCGACGAGCGCGGATACGAGCGTCGCGACCGCGTAGCCATGCGACGCGTGAATGCGCACGGCGCCGTCGCGCTGCGCGAGCCGCCGGTTCAGGTCGCTCGCCACTTCGGCCGCCAGCGTCCGCAGGTTACCGTCGAGCCGACTGCGCGCGAGGCGCTGCGCATCGACGACTGCCTGCCCGAGCGCCGACAGCGTCGAGCCCTTGCCGCGCGCGGTTTCGATCAGTTCCCCGCCGATGCACGCCTCCAGCGCGCGCAGCATGCCCCACGCGTGCCGGTATGAAAGCCCTTTCGCGTGCGCGGCCTGCGCGATGCTGCCCGTGTCGGCCACGAGTTCCAGCAACGGCGCGACATCCGACAGGCTGGCCGCACGGCCTTCCGTGTCGCGTACGGTCAGATACGCGTCGCATTCGATCCGAATCAATTATGCACTCCGATTTCCTATTGCGACTGCCAAATCTTCCGCTTATCGTTGGTTAAAATCAATCAGAACGAAGTCGCGGTGCGCACTATATGAATCCTGAGCGCATATGAGACTTTGGAGGAGCACAACCGATGTCCCCGAATTCCCACGCGCCCGACGCGCTCGTCGAGCGCCATGCACGCGCCGGCCGGTCGCTCGTGGCGATCCTGCACGCGATCCAGGACGACGCAGGCTACGTGCCGCCGGGCTGCGTCGCGCCGCTCGCCAGGGCGCTCAATCTGTCGCGCGCGGAAGTGCACGGCGTACTGACTTACTACCACCACTTCCGCACCGCACCGCCCGCCCGCGTGACGATCCAGATGTGCCGTGCCGAAGCGTGCCGCAGCATGGGCTGCGAAGCGCTGGCCGCGCATGCGGAAGCCCGCACGGGTTGCCGGTTCGACACGGCGCACGGCGATGTCGCGAACGCGCATGCGACCGGTGACGTCGCGCTCGAATCGGTGTACTGCCTCGGACTGTGTGCGCAATCGCCGTCGCTGACGGTCAACGGCGTGCTGCACGCAAAGGTCACGCCGGAGAAATTCGACGCGCTGCTTGCCGAGGCGGTCGCCCATACCCCGGAGGCCGCATGACGACCCGCATCTACGTTCCGCGCGATTCGTCGGCACTGGCACTCGGCGCCGACGCGCTCGCTGCCGCCATCGCGGCGGAAGCACAACGGCGCGGCGTCGCCGTCGAGCTGGTCCGCAACGGTTCGCGCGGGCTGCTGTGGCTCGAGCCGCTCGTCGAGGTCGGCACGGCCGCCGGCCGCGTTGGTTATGCGAACCTGTCGGCCGCCGACGTACCGGCCCTGTTCGACGCAAACTGGCTCGACGGCGGCACGCATCCGAGCGGTGTCGGCCTCGTCGACGCATTGCCCTATCTCGCGCGCCAGCAACGCCTCACGTTCGCACGCATCGGCCTGACCGATCCGCTGTCGATCGACGACTACCTGCAATACGAGGGCCTCGCCGGCCTGAAGAATGCGCTCGCGCTCGACGGCGACGCCGCGTGCGAAACGCTGATCGAATCGGGGCTGCGCGGCCGCGGCGGTGCCGCGTTCCCGGCCGGCATCAAATGGCGCACGGTCCGGCAAGCCAGCGCCACGCAGAAATACATCGTCTGCAATGCAGACGAAGGGGATTCGGGCACCTTCTCCGACCGCCTGATCATGGAGTGCGACCCGTACTGCCTGATCGAGGGGATGATCATCGCTGGCGTCGCGACCGGCGCGACGGTCGGTTACATCTACGTGCGCAGCGAATACCCGCATGCAATCGCCACGCTCGAAGCCGCGATCGTCCGTGCACGCGAAGCCGGCTGGCTCGGCGAGCACGTGCTCGGCTCCGCGCATGCGTTCGAGCTGCACGTCGCGAAAGGCGCGGGCTCGTACGTGTGCGGCGAGGAAACGGCGCTGCTCGAATCGCTCGAAGGCAAGCGCGGCGTCGTGCGGGCGAAACCGCCGCTGCCCGCGCTCGCGGGCCTGTACGGCCAGCCGACCGTCATCAACAACGTGATCACGCTCGCGACGGCACCCGTGATCTTCGCGCGCGGCGCCGCGTTCTACCGCGACTACGGGATGGGCCGCTCACGCGGCACGCTGCCGTTCCAGCTCGCGGGCAACATCCGCCACGGCGGCCTCGTCGAGCTCGCGTTCGGCGTCACGCTGCGCGAGCTGCTGTTCGACTTCGGCGGCGGCACGGCAAGCGGCCGGCCCGCGCGCGCCGCCCAGGTCGGCGGCCCGCTTGGCACCTACCTGCCCGACCATCAGTGGGACGTGCCGCTCGACTACGAAGCGTACACGGCGATCGGCGCGGTCGTCGGGCACGGCGGCATCGTGCTCCACGACGATACGTCGAACCTCGCCGAGCTGGCCGAATACGCGATGAAGTTCTGCGCGATCGAGTCGTGCGGCAAGTGCACGCCGTGCCGGATCGGTTCGACACGTGGCGTCGAGACGATCGCGCGCATCCGCCACGGCGACACGTCGGAGCGGCAGGTCACGCTGCTGCGCGACCTGTGCGACACGATGCTGGCCGGTTCGCTGTGCGCAATGGGCGGCATGACACCCTATCCGGTGCTGTCCGCGCTCGACCATTTCCCCGAAGATTTCGGGCTCGCCGCCGGCAAGGATGCCGCGTCGGGTCCGGTCAAGGCTGCGGCCTGACCCAGAAGGAGCCCTGCATGTCCCTCGACACGAACAACGTCCGCCAAGGCGGCTGCGGCTCGGGCCAATGCGCGTGCAAGAGCGCCGCGCAAGCGCGTGCCCGCGACCCGTTCGACGATACCGACTACGGCACGCCGCAACGGCATGCCGATACCGACGTCACGCTCGAAATCGACGGCCAGCCGGTCACCGTGCCGGCCGGCACGTCGGTGATGCGCGCGGCGATCGAAGCCGGCGTCAACGTCCCGAAGCTCTGCGCGACCGATTCGCTCGAACCGTTCGGCTCGTGCCGGCTGTGCCTCGTCGAGATCGAAGGCCGGCGCGGTTATCCCGCCTCGTGCACGACGCCTGCCGAAACGGGCATGAAGGTGCGCACGCAGTCGGACCGGCTGCAGTCGCTGCGTCGCAACGTGATGGAGCTGTACATCTCCGACCACCCCCTCGATTGCCTCACCTGCCCGGCCAACGGCGACTGCGAGCTGCAGGACATGGCGGGCGTGGTCGGGCTGCGCGAAGTGCGCTACGGCTTCGACGGCGCGAATCACCTGAAGGACGCGAAGGACGAATCGAACCCGTACTTCACGTACGACCCGTCGAAGTGCATCGTCTGCAACCGCTGCGTGCGCGCATGCGAGGAAACGCAGGGCACGTTCGCGCTGACGATCGCCGCACGCGGCTTCGAATCGCGCGTCGCCGCGGGCGAAAGCGAATCGTTCATGGCGTCGGAATGCGTATCGTGCGGCGCATGCGTCGCCGCCTGCCCGACCGCCACGCTGCAGGAAAAATCGGTCGTGCAACTCGGGCAGGCGGAACACTCCGTCGTCACGACCTGTGCGTACTGCGGCGTCGGCTGCTCGTTCAAGGCCGAAATGAAGGGCACGCAGGTCGTGCGCATGACGCCGCACAAGAACGGCCTCGCGAACGAAGGCCATGCGTGCGTGAAGGGACGCTTCGCGTGGGGCTACGCGACGCACAAGGACCGCATCACGAAGCCGATGATCCGCGAGAAGATCACCGACCCGTGGCGCGAAGTGAGCTGGGACGAAGCCCTCACCTACGCGGCGACGCAATTCCGCAAGCTGCAGCAGAAGTACGGCCGCGACTCGATCGGCGGCATCACGTCGTCGCGCTGCACGAACGAGGAAACCTACCTCGTGCAGAAACTGGTGCGCGCCGCATTCGGCAACAATAACGTCGACACCTGCGCACGCGTGTGCCACTCGCCGACGGGCTACGGCCTCAAGACGACGCTCGGCGAATCGGCCGGCACGCAGACGTTCGCGTCGGTCGGCCAGGCCGACGTGATCGTCGTGATGGGCGCGAACCCGACCGACGGGCATCCGGTGTTCGGCTCGCGGCTGAAGCGGCGCGTGCGCGAAGGTGCGAAGCTGATCGTGATCGACCCGCGCCGCATCGACGTCGTCGACGGCCCGCACGTGAAGGCCACCCACCATCTGCAGCTGCGCCCCGGCACCAACGTCGCGATCGTCAACGCACTCGCGCACGTGATCGTCACCGAGGGGCTCGTCGCCGACGCGTTCGTCGCCGAGCGCTGCGAGACGCGCGCATTCGAGCAGTGGCGCGAATTCGTATCGCGTGCCGACAATTCGCCCGAGGCGACCGCCGACGTGACGGGCGTGCCGGCGGAACAGGTCCGTGAAGCCGCGCGCCTCTATGCGACGGGCGGCAATGCCGCGATCTACTACGGGCTGGGCGTGACCGAGCACGCGCAGGGCTCGACGACGGTGATGGGCATCGCGAACCTCGCGATGGCGACCGGCAACGTCGGCCGCGAAGGCGTCGGCGTCAATCCGCTGCGCGGCCAGAACAACGTGCAGGGCTCGTGCGACATGGGCTCGTTCCCGCACGAGCTGCCCGGCTACCGGCACATCAGCGACACGATCGTGCGCACGCAGTTCGAACAGGCGTGGTCGGCCACGCTGCAACCCGAACCGGGGCTGCGCATCCCGAACATGTTCGACGCGGCGCTCGACGGCAGCTTCAAGGGGCTCTACTGCCAGGGCGAGGACATCGTCCAGTCGGACCCGAATACGCAGCACGTCGCGGCCGCACTGTCGGCCATGGAATGCATCGTCGTGCAGGACATCTTCCTGAACGAGACCGCGAAATACGCGCACGTGCTGCTGCCCGGCTCGTCGTTCCTCGAGAAGGACGGCACGTTCACGAACGCGGAACGCCGCATCTCGCGCGTGCGCAAGGTGATGCCGCCGCTCGCGGGCTACGCGGACTGGGAAGTCACCCTGATGCTGTCGCGCGCGCTCGGCTACGAAATGGACTATGCGCATCCGTCGGAAATCATGGACGAGATCGCGCGACTCACGCCGACGTTCTCGGGCGTGTCGTACGCGAAGCTCGACGCGCTCGGCAGCATCCAGTGGCCGTGCAACGAGCACGCACCGGAAGGCACGCCGACGATGCACATCGACGCATTCGTGCGCGGCAAGGGCAAGTTCGTGATCACGCAGTTCATCGCGTCGCCGGAGAAGGTCACGCAACGTTATCCGCTGATCCTGACGACAGGTCGCATCCTGTCGCAATACAACGTCGGCGCGCAGACGCGCCGTACCGAGAACGTCCGCTGGCACGAGGAGGATCGCCTCGAGATCCATCCGCACGACGCGCAGGATCGCGGGATCCGCAGCGGCGACTGGGTCGGCATCGAGTCGCGTGCGGGGCAGACGGTGCTGCGCGCACTCGTGACCGAACGCATGCAGCCGGGTGTCGTCTATACGACGTTCCACTTCCCCGAATCGGGTGCGAACGTGATCACGACGGACAGCTCGGACTGGGCGACGAACTGCCCCGAGTACAAGGTGACGGCCGTCCAGGTGTTGCCCGTCGCGCAGCCGTCCGACTGGCAGCAGGCCTACGCGCGCTTCAACGCGGAGCAGCTCGATCTGCTCGAGCGCCGTGCGGCCGCGACCGCCGGCGTGACCACGGGCAAGTGAGGAAGCGATGGACAACGGACACCTGATCGACATGGCCAACCAGATCGGCGCATTCTTCGAATCGATGCCGGATCGCGACGAAGCGCTGGCCGGCATCGCCGACCATATCCGGCGCTTCTGGGAGCCGCGGATGCGCCGCGCGCTGCTCGCGGCGCTCGACGATCCGTCAAGCGAGGCCGCGCAACGCGCGGCGCCGATCGTGCGCGACGCGATCGCCGTACACCGCGCGTCCCTCGTGCCTGCCGCGGCAAAGGCCTGACCGCCCCGCTACGCGGGCCGCGACATGCCCGCGAACCAGCTTTCGCAGTGGCGCAGCAACGCATTCGCGTCGGTCGCCGTGCGCCCGCGCGCGGCCACGTAACCGTCGGGCCGGAGCAGGTAAAACGACGGCCGCGAGCGGCCGTATTCCTGCGCAAGCCCGGCATCCCCGCCTTCGGCATCGGTGACGCGCCAGACGCGCACCGCGTCCGGCATGATCCGTTCGAGCCCCTGCGCGAGCACCTGCGCATCGGCCGGTATCGGCGGCAACGCGCCGGCGTCGGCATCCGGCGGCTCTTCCAGCAGCAGCAACGTGAAGCTCGCGGGATCGTGCAGGTCGTATAGCCGCGCCGTGCCGGGCGCCTGACCGAGCGGCCCGTCGACCACGCGCACGAACGCATCGGGTGCCCGCTCACCTGCGCGCGGCCCGCCGTCTAGCACGCGCTCCAGCGTGAGCGGGCTCTTCCGGTACTGCACGCCGAGCTCGCTGACCGTACGCCGCACGGCGTCGCGCATCGGCCCGAACGACGCCAGCAGCGGCACGACATGATCGCGCAGCAGCTTCATCGCGCCGCGCTCGGCTTCGACGACCTGCGTGACGAAACCGGTCTGCCGCAACACGTCGCGCTCGATCGGATGACGTTCCGCGTGATACGTGTCGAGAAGCCGCTCGGGTGTGCCCGCGCCGAGCACGCGCGCGAGCTTCCAGCCAAGATTGAACGCTTCCTGGATGCCGGTGTTCATGCCCTGCGCGCCGGCCGGACTGTGGACGTGCGCGGCGTCGCCCGCGAAGAACACGCGGCCGTGACGCAGCCGGTCGACCATCCGGCTGTGCAGGTGAAAATAGGACGACCACACGAGATCGCTCGGCGATATCGACACACCGGCACGGGCACGCACGATCGCGTCGCATTCCGCGAGCGACGGGACCGGCGCATCGGACGACGCGTCGCTGCCGGGCGGCCGGTCGGCCACGAGCCGGTAACGGCCGCCGCCCATCGGAAACAGGCCGGCCATGCCCTCGGGCGTCGCGAACAGGTGGATCTCTTCGTCCGGCCAGTCGGGAATCGCCGCGAAATCGGCGAGCAGGAACGTCTGCTCGAACGCCTGCCCGGTGAAGCCCAGGCCGAGCAGATGCCTGACCGTGCTGTGCGCGCCGTCGGCGGCGATCAGGTACGACGGCGCGAACGATTCGTCGCGACCGTCGGCGCGACGGATCGACACGTCGAGCGACGCACCGCCCGCATCGCATGCGGTCAACGTCGCGCCGCGCTCGACCGTCACGCCGAGCCGGGCCAGATGCTCGGCGAGCAGGCGCTCGGTGACCGTCTGGTCGAGAAACAGCAGGTACGGATAGCGCGTGTGCAGCGGATCGAAATCGAGCCGCGCGATCACGCGGCCGTCGGCATGGAGCGCGGCCGCATGCGCACGATGGCCGAGCGCGAGAAACGGTTCGACCGCGCGATGCTGCTCCAGCAGTTCGAGCGTGCGCGCCTGGATGCCGATCGCGCGCGAATGCGGCGCGGGCGCGGCTAGCCGGTCGATGATGCGCACCGGCACGCGGGCCCGCGCGAGGCTCATCGCCGCGGCAAGGCCGGTCGGCCCCGCGCCGACGATCAGCACGGGCCGGATATCGGGCAGTGTGTCAGCCATGAGAACCTCGATGACACGCGATCCTGCAAGTCTACGCCGCTCCACGTGACGGGGCCATATGCCGATCGGCCGACGCGCGGCACCGCCGCGCGGTGTGGGAAAATACGCCCTTTCCGTCAGTTTTCGCGTCATGGATACCGCATTCGACCGGGCGTATGCCGCACACCGCGCGGGCCGCCTCGCCGAGGCCGAGCACGGCTATCGCAACGCGCTCGCCTCCAATCCCGCCAACGCCGACGCGCTGCATCTGTTCGGCGTGCTGCGGCACCAGCAGGGCCAGCACGCCGAGGCGGCCGACCTCGTCGGCCGCGCCGTCGCGCTGCGTCCGGACGATGCCGCGCTGCAGCTCAATCTCGGCAACGCGCTGAAGGCGCTCGGCCGGCTCGACGAAGCGGTCGACCGCTTTCGCAACGCGCTGACGCTCGCGCCCGAATTTCCGCTCGCGCACTACAACCTCGGCAACGCGTATGCGGCGCTGCAGCGCCACGACGATGCGATCGATGCATTCGGCCGCGCGCTGCGGCTCACGCCCGACGATGCATCGATCCACAACAATCTCGGCAACGCGCTGAACGCTCTGGGCCGCCACGACGACGCGCTCGCCGCGTTCCATCGCGCGCTCGAGTTGCGGCCGGGGCATGCGGGAGCGCACAACAACCTCGCGATGGCGCTGAACGCGATGGGCCGCGCCGACGACGCGATCGCGCACTTCCAGGCCGCGATCGCCGCGCAGCCGCGCTTCGTCGCCGCGCACTTCAATCTCGGCAACACGTTCGACGCGGTCGGCCGGCATGCCGAGGCCGCCGCCGCGTTCGAAGCCGCGCTCGCGTTGCATCCGCCGTTTCCGCTCGCGCTGTTCGGGCTCGCGAACGCACTGAGCGCGCAGGCGCGCCACCGCGACGCACTGCCCTTCTACGAGCGTGCGGTCGGTCTCGATCCGTCGTTCAGCCTGGCCTGGCTGAACCTCGGCAACGCACATCACGCGCTCGGTGCGCACGAGATGGCGCTGCGCGCGTTCGACCAGGCGCTGCGCGTCGCCCCCGATCTCACGCTGGCAAAGCTGCACCGCGCGGTCACGCTGCTGACGCTCGGCGACTTCACGCGCGGCCTGCCCGCCTATGAAGCGCGCCACGACACGCCGGGCGCGACGCCGCTCGGCACGCTGCCGCGCTGGCAAGGCGAACCGATTGCGTCGCGCACGCTGCTGATCCGCGCGGAACAGGGCTTCGGCGACACGCTGCAGTTCGTCCGCTTCGTGCCGCTCGCGCGCGCGCGCTGCGCGCGCGTCGTGCTCGAAGTCCAGCCGGAACTCGTTACGCTGCTGGCGCCGGCGGCAGCGCGCTGGCGCGTGACCCTCGTTGCACAAGGCACCGCGAAACCACCGGCCGCCGATGTCGCCTGCACGCTGATGAGCTTGCCGTTCCTGCTCGGGCTTCAGGCGGAGGACATCGTCGCGGGCTCGCGCTACCTCGACGCCCCCGACGGCGCCGGCCGGCGCTTTCGCGGCTCGCTCGGCGGGCAGTCGAAGCGCAAGTTCGGCCTTGCATGGTCGGGGCGCCGGCAGGCGCAGGAAAACCGCTCGATGCCGTTCGACGCGCTCGCGCCGCTGCTCGCGCTGCCCGATATCGACTGGATCGTGCTGCAACCCGCACTCGACGAGGACGGACGCGCGCGCGTCGACGCGCATCCGCGCGTGCATCGGCTCGACGGCCGGTTGAACGACTTTGCCGACACGGCCGCGCTGATCGGGCGGCTCGACGGCGTCGTCACGATCGATACCGCGGTCGCGCACCTCGCCGGCGCGCTCGGCAAGCCGCTGTGGGTCATGCTGCCGTTCGCGCCCGACTGGCGCTGGTTCACCGGCGACGACTGCCCGTGGTATCCGCAGGCCAGGCTCGCCCGCCAGCCCGCACCGGGGCAATGGCTCGACGTGGCGGCAGCAGTCGCCGGCATGCTGCGCGAAGCCTGAACGCGAACGAAAAAAGGAGCGCCGTTCACCCGGGCTCCCTTTTTCCATGCGACGCGTGCGGCCGGCGCCGCGCGGCATGCGCTTGCCCGTCAGGCCGCCTTGTACTGGTTGCGAGCCTCGGGCGTGCGATACAGCACGAGTGTCGCGATCAGCCCGCAAATCGCGGCAACGCTCAGCCACAGCCCCGGCGCGGCCTTGTTGCCGGTCTGATGAATCAGCAGCGTCGAGATCGCGGGCGTGAAGCCGCCGATCGTCGTCGCCAGGCTGTATGCCAGCGAGAAACCGGCCGTGCGCACGTCGGCCGGCATCACTTCGGTCAGCGCGACGACCATTGCGCCGTTATACGACGCATACAGGAATGACAGCCACAACTCGACCGCGAGCAGCCGCAGGAACGACGGATCGCCGACGAGCCACAGCACGGCCGGGTAAGCCGACAGCAGCGTCAGCACGGTGAACGCAATCAGCACCGGGCGGCGACCGATACGGTCGGACAACGCACCGGACAGCGGCAGCCACACGAGATTGGAAATCCCCACGCAGACGGTCACGACGAGCGCGTCGAGCGACGACAGGTGCAGCACTTCCTTGCCGAACGTCGGCGTATAGGCGGTGATCATGTAGAACGACACCGTCGTCATGATCACCATCCCCATGCCCGCCACCACGACGCCCCAGTTGTCGAGCATCGAACGCATGATCTCGCCCATCGTCGGACGATGACGCTTCGCGAGGAACTCGTCGGTCTCCTTCAGCGAACGCCGGATCAGGAACAGGAACGGCACGATCAGGCAGCCGATCAGGAACGGAATGCGCCACCCCCACGCGGTCATCTCCTCGGCCGGCAGCGCGCGGTTGAGCAGCACGCCGACGAGCGCGGCGAACACCACGGCCACCTGCTGGCTGCCCGACTGCCACGACGTATAGAACCCCTTGTGGCCCTTCGTCGCGATCTCCGACAGATAGACCGACACGCCGCCGAGTTCGACGCCCGCCGAAAAGCCCTGCAGCAGCCGGCCGAGCAGCACGAGCACCGGCGCGAGCACGCCGATCGTCGCGTAGCCGGGTATCGCGGCCACCGTGAGCGTGCCGAGCGCCATCAGCCCGAGTGTCAGGATCAGCCCCTTGCGCCGGCCGTGGTGGTCGATGTACGCACCGAGCACGATCGCGCCGACCGGCCGCATCAGGAAGCCCGCGCCGAACACCGACAGCGACAGCATCAGCGACGCGAATGCGTTGCCGCTCGGGAAGTAGGTTTTCGCGATGGCCGACGCGTAATAGCCGTAGACCATGAAGTCGTACATTTCCAGGAAGTTGCCGCTGACGACCCGGAACACGGTGCGGAATTTCGATTCCTGCGTGATGGCGTGTGACGCTGTGGACATGTTTTTCTCGCTCAGCTCGGATGGCGCGAATCCGCGCCGCATGGATCCGACGACGCACGCGGCGCCGGGCCGGCGCGCACGGGCATCGCTGCCCGCCGGCGGCGCGCCGCGCGACGACGCGCGCACCGGCATGGTTCGCGCATCATGCCACGCCAACCCGACATTTGCCTTGTGCCGCCGCGACCGTCGCCATTGCCGTCGCAGCACGCTTCTCGTACGAATCGTCCCGAATCGGAAGCAAAAATCGGATTGATCTGATCGACCTGCTCTCGCCGCCTGACCACAATGTCACGATTAGCGACGACATTTCCGCGCCGCGGCCGGCACGGTTGCCCGTGTCGCACGGCGTACTGCCCTCATGACCCCATCGCCCCTCGTCCCCGTCGAAGGCGCACTCGCCCGCCCTCGCGTCACGCCGCTCGATATCGTTCCGTCGTTCGGCCGCGAATGGACCTTTCGCGGCGCCCCCGGTGCGCGGCCCGGCAGGCACTGTCTCGCCACACTGACGACATCCTGCATCGACGTCGACCGGCCGCACAGCGCATGCCGCTGGCAGCCACGGCCCGTGGCGATACCGATGCCGGTTTCGGCTGGCACGCCGGTCGTGCCGGCTGCCGTTGCCGGCACGCGCATCCGCCGCTCTCACGACCGGCGTGCGAGGTACGCGATCTGCTGGAGCATCGGCGCGCTCGGCATCATCGGCTGGCTGATCGCCGAATATGAACCGCCCGCGGGATTCGGGCCCGCATACGCGATTCACGCGGCCGGCAGCGTGCCGGATCACGCTACGTCGTCGTCCGGCACCGTGCGGGTTGCGACGGTGCAGCCGGATACGTCGACGAGCGCGCCGCCGCAGCGCACGATGGCCGCACCTGTCGCGACAACGGCCGAAGCGCCGCAGGTCATGCCCCCCGTCACGCTTCGTCCGGCATCGCTTCGTCCCGACGCAACGACCAACGTGCCGCCCACGGCATCGTCACTCCGTTCGAACGACAAACGCGGCGCGACGACGGCGGCGCCGGCCCGGACCGCGACCCCGTCTCGGCTGGCCTCGCGCCCACCGGTCCGGAGCAGCACGGCCGCTCCAAGCGCACATGATCAGTTCGCCCCCGCGTCGCCCGCAATCGCCGAACCACGCGACACGCTCGACGATCCGCTCACGCTGATCGCGACGGCAAGCACGCTGCGCGCTGCCCAACCCGCCCACGCAACGCGCACGCCCGCCGCCGGTTTCGACTGGACGGCACAACTGTCCCACCGCCGCCTGACCGATACGCCGGACGCGTTCGCGCGCTGACGGCCGCGCCATGAAAAAACCCGGCGAAGCAAGCTTCGCCGGGTTTTGCCCGTCTCTCTCCGTCCGTCTGACGAATCGTTACTTGTGTGCCGGCAGCCCCGTCTCGGTCTGCTTCTCGAGTTGCCGCACCTGCTCCTGCAGATCACGCAACTGCATCTGCGCGGCCCGCTTCTCGACCTGCAGCGCCTGTGCCTGCTCCTGCGCCGAACGCTGCCGTTGCGCGACTTCGGCCTGCTGGCTACGCGCAACGCTCAGGTCGGCCTGCAACTGCTGCGCGCGATTTGCCTGCAGCGCGATCACACGCTCGAGAAACGCTTTCTGCGCCTCCAGCTCGGTACGACGGATCTCGATATCGGCGAGTTGTACGGTCTGCTGAACGAAGTTCGCGTACACCATCTCCGCGCGGCTCTTCTCCTGCGACCGGATCACCCGCCACAGGTGCTTGTCCTGGAACAGCGCGACGTAGTACGTCATCTCGCGCGGATCGAACATCAGGCTCGCACCGTAGCTGCCGTTGTACGTCGTGCGCATTTCGACGATCCGGCCATCGTGCAGCATCTGCGTCAGCTCGGCGACGTTGCCTTGCGCGGATGCATCCGTCGCCACCGCGGTGGACGCCGCCGCGTCGCCGCGCAGGCTCGTGACCGCCGGGCGCGTACCGGCGGCCGGCGCGGTCGCGTCGGCGGACCAGGCCGTGCCCGCTTGCGTGCAGGCAGCCAGCGCAACGATCCACGTTGCGCATCGTGCAGGGGAAAAATTTCGGAAAACCAACGTCGAACTCCGGCGAACGAATCGGAACTCGCGATTATCGTTCAAAACGAAACGGCCGCATCTCGAATTTATCGGGATGCGGCCGGCCTTCGTACGACGCGAAAAAAGTAGCTGGCTACAGGCGGGTTTCGCGCGCCGCGCGCAGGAATGCATCGAGCAGCGGCGTGCAGTCGAGCAGCTCCGAGCCGCCGGCGCGATGGAACTCGGGGTGCCACTGCACGCCGACGACGAACGGCGAACGCCGATGACGGATGCCTTCGATGATCCCGTCGCCCGCCGACACGGCCTCGATGTTCAGATCGCGGCCGAGATCGCGGATCGCCTGATGGTGAATCGAGTTGACGATCGCCTCGCTGCGCCCGGGAAACATGCTCGCGAGCGTCGACGAATCGGGAAAGCGGATCGCGTGTCGATGTTGGTCGTAATGCTCGCTCACATGCGCATTCGCGGTCGGCACGTCGGTGGCGATGTCCTGGTACAGCGAGCCGCCGAACGCGACGTTGATCAGCTGGCAGCCGCGGCACACGCCGAGGACGGGTTTGCCGGATTCGACGAACTCGTGCAGCAGCTCGAGTTCGTACATGTCGCGCACGCGATCGCCCGGCCATTCGGGGCGGGCGTCGGACGCGGCGTAGGTTTGCGGCGATACGTCGGCGCCGCCCTGCAGCAGCAGCCCGTCGAGATGCTTCGCGTAGTCGCGCAGGCGGATGTTGCTCGGGTGAATCATGCCCTGGTGTCCGACGGTCGGAATCATGAACACGAGCACGTCGCGCGACATCACCCAGTGCGCGATCGATTCCTCGAGATACTGCAGCGTCTTGCCCCGCAGCCCCTTCGCACCCGGTTCCGGATGGAAGATCCGCGCCGACACGCCGATGCGCAGCGTGCGCTGCGTGATGCGCTGGCCGGCGCGGTCGAACAACCGGCGCGCGCGCGCGGCCACGATCCGGCCAAACACCGACCACGGCGTGTCGCTCTGTTTCAGGTAGGCCGGCGGCGCATTCTGCGCGCTCGCCGGCGGCGGGCGCGGTGTGTCGAAGTCGGGCTGTGCGCCGAACCCCGGCGGCGGCGCGCCATGCTTCGGCGGCGCGGCAGCAGCGCCATCGACGGCGGCGCCCGTTGCACCGGGCGCGCCCGGCTCGGACGCCGCCGTGACCGGCGACGCGCCGTCCGCGGCGACGTTCTGCGCGGCGGCGGCCTGGGCTGCCGGCGCATCGGGCGCTTTCGCCGGATCGGTACGGGGGGAATCGGAAGAAACGGAGGAGGTGCCGGGCAGACCGGCCGGGGAAGGCGTGTTTTCGCTCATGACGATGGTCTGGTACGTCGCTCACGCGTATGGATAAACGAGGATTCATTATGCTTCAGCGCACGATCGCGCGGCAAACCGGCAACATCCTGTCGATATTGTTGCAAGTCGGCGGCAAACTGCGCCGGCAAGCGCCCCGTCCCTCGTACCGGCAAGCCGGTGCACCGCCGCCGGTACTGGACACCAGTGATATATCACAATAATATCCAGGCATCGTCCACGCTTCCCGATCGCCCGCGCCATGATCGCGCCCCGGCCGGCCGCCGCGTCGCACCCCGCATGAATGCCCTGACCGACGTCACCCGCGACCGCCCCGCCGCACCGGTGGCCAGCCTCGCCGACCGCGCGTACGCACTGATCCAGCGCGACATCATCACGATGCGCCTGAAGCCCGGCGCCGCACTCAACGAAGCCGACCTCGTCGCCCGCACCGGGATCGGCCGCACGCCGGTGCACCAGGCCGTGCATCGGCTCGTGCTCGAAGGACTGCTGTCCGTGATGCCGCGCAAGGGATTGATGGTGCAGCCGCTGTCGCTCGACGACATCGTCGCGGTGATCGACGTGCGGCGCATCAACGAAGCGCACTGTGCGGAACTCGCCGCGCGCCATGCGACGCCCGACGATCTCGCGCGCCTGGCCGCGCTGCTCGACGAAGGACAGGCGTGCGTCGACACGTACGACGTCGAGGGCATGATGGAACTCGACCGCGCGTTCCACCAGGCGATCGCCGCGGCCGCGCGCAATGCGGTTCTCGCCGACATCCTGCGCGCGCTGCACGAACGGTCGCTGCGCTTCTGGTTCGTCACGCTGTCCGAACCCCACCATCTCGCCGACGTCCAGCACGAACATCGCGAACTGTTCGACCGGCTGTCCGCGCGCGATGCCGCCGGCGCACGCGCGGCCGTCGAAAACCATATCGACTCGTTCCGCTCCACGCTTCTTCAACATCTTCGCCCCTGAGCCGCCATGACCACTTTCACGCCCTTTCCCCCGCTCGCCCAGCTCGCCGCCGACCTCGCCGCCGGCCGGACCACGAGCCGCGCGCTCGTCGACACCGCGCTCGACCGGATCGCCGATCCGTCGGGCCAGGGTGCGGTCGTCTTCACCGAAGTCGATGCCGACAACGCGCGTGCGGCCGCCGACGCGCACGACCGGCTGCGCGCCGCGGGCACCGTGCTGTCGCCGCTCGCGGGCATTCCCGTGTCGGTCAAGGACCTGTTCGACGTCGCGGGCCAGGTGACGCGCGCGGGTTCGCGCGTGCTCGACGGCGCGCCGGCCGCGCG